>JBGPFL010000273.1:0-6650 GCA_041483295.1 Blastocatellia bacterium
CTCAGGCTATCGTTCACAATCCCGATGTTGTGATCCTGGATGAGCCCACGGTGGGGCTCGACCCTAAGCAGATTATTGAAGTGCGCAAGCTGATCAAGGGTCTGGCCGGCGAGCACACGATAATTCTTTCGACTCACATTCTGCCCGAAGTCAGCATGACTTGCGACCGCGTCGTGATCATAAACAAGGGTCGCATCGCCGCGGTAGACACGCCTGAAAACCTTGTCACCCAGCTCAAAGGGGGTGAGCGCGTTCACATCGAGGTGAGGGCGGAGCCCGAGGCGCTTAACGAATCGCTCGAACAGTTGGAGGGTGTTACCCACGTAGAGATAGCGACGATCGAGAACTCCGATCATCTGTCGGTGGTGGTTGAAAGCGAGAGCGGACGCGACCTGCGCAGCGCGATTGCTTCGAGCGTGATCGGGCACGGCTTCGATCTATACGAGTTGAGAGCCGTGAGCCTGAGCCTTGAAGACATATTCTTGCAGTTGACGACCGAGGAGCATGAGCCGGCCCAGGAACGAGTCGCGGAGGTCGTTTAACGTTTGGCGTTTCGTGTTCGGCGTTTCGCGTTATCGCGTTTAGGGTTCCAGGGTTCAAATCTGGATTGGCCGCCGCCAGAAAACCAGCAACGCGAAACGCGAAACGTCCCTTCGGAGAAGGTATGAAAAACATACTTGCAATCTATCGGCGCGAGATGGGCGGTTACTTTGTCTCGCCGATTGCGTACATCGTCGTGGGTGTTTTTTTGGTGGTGTGCGGCTACTTTTATTACTCTATTGTTGGTTTCATAATCAGGATGTCCCTGCAAGCCCAGATGCAAGCCGCGCGGATGGGCGGACCGCCTGAAATGGACATGCCCGCGCTTGTGTTGAGAGATTTCTTTGGCTCCACCGCCCAAATCGTTCTCTTCTTGATCCCTATGTTGACCATGGGCGTCTACGCTGAAGAGCGAAAACGCGGCACGATGGAACTTCTCCTGACCTCTCCGATCACCGAGTTCCAGATTGTCGTCGGGAAGTTCCTCGCGGCCTTGAGTCTGTTCGCATGTATGCTTGCGCCTACGTTGCTATACCAGATCGTGGTGGCCTTCTACAGCGAGCCCGGCCTTCCATGGCGGTTGGTGTGGTCCGGATACCTTGGGCTGTTATTGTTGGGCGCCGCGCTGGTGGCAATCGGCGCATTCATCTCGTCTCTCACCGAGAGCCAGATCATCGCGGCCGTCGTGACGTTCGCACTCTTCATTCTGTTACTGGTGCTGAACATCGCCGGTCAAGGCACAGGCACGATGGGCGACCTACTGCAGTACTTATCGATCTTGCGCCACTTCGAAGACTTTTCGCACGGAGTGATAGACACTTCTAGCGTGATCTTCTACCTCAGTCTTGCGGGGCTCGGTCTATTTCTGACCCTGCGCACGCTCGACTCGATGAGGTGGAGAAGAGCCTGAACGTTTCTCGTTTCTCGTTTCTCGTTTGTCGTTGCAGCCGGGAACTCAGGAGAAACTAGAACGACAACTCGAAATATTACACGAGAGACGAGAACCGAGAAACGCAGAACATTTATGAGAATCAATCGCAATGAACTCCTTAATTCGGCCGGCTACCTGGGTGGTGCTCTGCTTATCGCCGGCTATCTCCATTACGCAATCAACGAAGTGTTAGACACGTTCAACAAGTCTTTGATGATCGCCGGGGCAGTGCTGTTGATTGCTGTGGTGATCTTCAACTTCGCGGCAATTCGCTCGTATTTCAGGCGCCGCTCCTCGAGGCTGGGAACTAATACGGTTGTGATGACGGGAGCAGTAATCGCCATCATTGGCGTCGTAAACGTCGTCGGATACCGCCATCACAAGCGCATAGACCTGACTACCGAAAAGCTCTATTCCCTCTCCGATCAAACGCGCAAAATCGTCTCCTCGTTAACCCAGGATGTGCAGGTGATCAAGTTCGCCAAGGAGGAGGATCAACTGCTGAAGGATCGGATGCAGGAGTATCGAGACATCAGCAAGCGCATCACCTACGAGCGCGTAGATCCTCAGGACAGACTCGATCTCGCCAAGAAACACGGTATCACCCACATGGGAGAGACTGTCGTTGTGGCCGGAAGCCGCACCGAACGACTGGAAGAGACCGGCGAGCAAGCGATCACCAACGCAATCCTAAAAGTGACTCGCGACAAACTGAAGAAGATTTGCTTCACCGAGGGACATGGAGAGAAGCCGCTCTCACCCGCAGACAAGGATCAGGGCGAGAATTATAGCGCCGTAGATCGCGCCTTGAAGAATGAGAATTATGAAACCGCGTCTATAAACCTGGTCACGTCCCGACAGGTTCCTTCCGATTGCGATGTTCTTGTGCTCGCCGGACCCAAGCAGGGCCTGCTCCCACAGGAAACGGCGATGATCGGTAAATACCTCGAGGGCGGCGGCAAGGCAATGTTGCTGCTCGACCCTCAAACGAATCCCAATCTGGGCGACGTGTTGACCGGATGGGGAATTCAGTTGGGCGATGACCTCATTGTGGATCAGAGCGCCGTTGGGATCCAACTGGGCCAGGCGGTTCCCATCGCGCGGGCCGCGGGATCTCATCCGATAACTAAAGACTTCGGGCGGTCCATGATGCTCTTCCCACTGGCCCGCTCGGTCTCCACAAGTTCCGGCGGCGAAGCGACAAGCACCGAGTTACTCAAGACCTCGGACGAAAGTTTCGCCAAGACCGACTACAAAGACGGCCGGCCGGACTTCATCGCGGGCAAGGACAAGAGGGGGCCGATCACCATTGCGGCCGCCGCAACTAAATTTGTCGGGGACAAGGAGAGCAGACTGCTCGTCATAGGCGATTCGGACTTCGCTGCGAACGCCTACGTCGAAAACGTGAGAAACGGCGATCTCTTCTTGAACAGCATCAACTGGCTCGCACAAGACGAGGAATTAATATCCATTCGAGCGAAGAGCCCTACCGATCGAAAGATCACGATGACCGGAAGCCAAACGAACATGCTCTTCTGGCTGACGGTGATCTTTATGCCGGTCGCCGTCATCGGCTCCGGCGCCTACATGTGGTGGAAACGGAGATAACAACCTCGTGGCGACAGAAACGAATCGTCCAAGCTTTGCTCTATGAAACGTAACACGCTCATTCTCGTTGGAATCGCCGCTGCCCTCGCAGTCGCGGTCTACTTCCTGGAGATCAAAGAAGGCAAACCGCGCGACGAACCAACAAGCACTCCGACAGCGAGGCCGGCCTTCACCTTCACCAGGGCTGACATCGCAACCCTCATCGTGAGCCGCGGGGGTCAGAGCGCCACCATCGAAGACCAAGATGGGAAGTGGCTCATCTCGCAGCCGGTCAACGCCGCCGCCGATCAGTCGGCAGTCGATTCGCTCGTCAGCGGCTTGAGCAGTGCCCGGGTGGAAAGGGACCTGCCAGCCGATCCCGAAAAGATGAAATCGTACGGACTCGAAGAGCCGGCCGTCACCCTCGAAATCAAGCTCAAGAGCGGCGAGGAGCATCGCGTGCGCCTGGGGGAGAAAGACTTCTCCGGACTCTCCGTCTACGCACAGTTGGACGACGCCCCCGGAGTCGCCCTCCTTCCCGCCTCGATTCTGACGAGCAGCGACAAGTCGGTCGATGATTTGCGAGACAGATCCGTCCTTGGACTCTCGCAATTCGATATCAGCTCGCTAAGCCTCAAGAATGAAAGCGGGCAGATCGAGCTTGGCAAGGACGATGGAAAATGGGCGATCAAAAGCCCTATGAGCATAGCCGCAGACGAAACCGAAGTCAGCTCACTGCTCAGCGAAGTGAGCAGCGCAAAAGCGTCCGACTTCGTGGCCGATGCAGATCCAGCCAAGTACGGACTGGACAAACCAAAGATCACGCTCACCGCGAAGCTGAACGATGGCAGCCAGCGCGTGTTGAGCCTCAGTTCGAAGATCGACGAGAACTATTACGCCAGGAACTCGGACCGCGCTCAGATACTCAAGGTCGACTCGACGCTCTACGACAAGTTGAACGTCAAACTCTCGAAGCTTCGCGACAAACAGATTGTGAAGCTCAATAAGGACGAGTTGACCCGCATCGAAATCAAGAATCCCAACCTGACCCTGGTTGCCGAGAAGGATAAAGATAACAAGTGGATCATCAAATCGCCCGCCGATAAGAAAGACAAAGAGGCTCGAAGCAACAAGCTGCTCGATCCACTCGAGACGAAGGCCACTGAAGTTCTGGAAGCCCCGCCGCCCTCGGCCGCAGCCAAATTGGCGAAGCCGGCGGTCGAGATTCGCCTCACGGACAAGAGTGGAAAGATCACGGTGATCACCGTGTCTTCAGCAGATCGCGACGACGCTTACGTGCGAGTGAAAGACCGCGCCGGCGTATACAAAGTGGGCAAGCAGATGCTTGAAGACCTGAGCTTCAAGATCGCCGACGTGGTGGAGTGATGATTATTCCGGCAGGTCGTTACGCCACCTGCTTCGCCTTCCGTAACAACTGCGATTCGCGGAAGAAAGGGCAGGCCCTCGATTTTGCGAATCGCGGGCTAGAGTGCTGGACCGATACCAGTACCGAGAGACAGAAGTCGAAGGCGGCTTTGCCGGCTCTTTCGAGCCTGGAGAGAAGGTCTTTGTCCCGTCTCACCTGATAGCGGTAACAACAGTATCTCCGCCTATTCTAAGCCGGTCGAACGTCGAGCGACGGCAAGGCAAGAGTTGCCTTCTCGAGTACACCGGTTTGGGAGCCCGTCATCTGGCGGATGTGAGTGAGCTTCACCCTTGACATCGATTCGCTATTGGGGTATTTTCCGCCCATCGCCACATAGCTGCATTGAGTGTTCCGTCGGCAAATGGACGCCATGAGCGGTCTTACCGCTTGATTCTGAGCATGGTATTGCGTCGAAGGGGTTAGTGGCGTGCGTCGTCGCTCGGCAGTTACCGGTAACCACGTGAGAAACCGAGAGTCGTCGCGTCCTTTGACGGTCCAAGACAGCGATACGAGCCGCCGCGACCAGTAGTACGAAAAAGAACAAACAGGAAGGTTGCGGTCATCGACTCAGATCTCTCTTTGTCGCTGTTGCCGCCCGGTTTCAAACGCGTGGTTGTCCATAGTTCTACCTGAGTCAACAACCGCCCGTAACTTGAAGCGGGGCAGTCCGAAACGGTCAGAGCGACTGCGAGCGTTTTTCGTTTGATGTTGCTCGGTGGCGACTATTTGGCAGGCGCAGTGCTGATGCGCGTGACCGAGTTGGCGTTGAACGCTTGTAATCTTTCCATCACACAGAACCAGGCGCCCACCCGAAGGCGTGCCTGCGTTAGAGCAGCGAGACGCGAGCACATTCTCTCTGCGCCCAACCCGCAACCTTATGGAGGAATCCCAATCATGAAAAGATCTCAGGCGAAAAGATCTCAGGCGTTGACCAGAAGTCTTAGGCGCGGTGCTTCGATTCTAATCGGCATTGCGTTGCTCTCGACAATGGGACTTGCCCAGGATTTTCGGGCAACACTTACCGGTCGAGTTCTAGATCCATCGAAGGCTGCAATACCGGGGGCTCAAGTTCACGTGAAGAACACGGGAACTAATGAAATGACCTCTGTTGTCACTGATGACGGAGGAAACTACAAAGCTCCTTTCCTTAACCCTGGCACCTATTCTGTCAGCGTTGAGGTCTCTGGCTTCAAGAAGTTCGTCAGAGAGGAACTAAACCTGGGCATCAGCCAGGCCGCCACTATCGACATCGTCCTCGAACCGGGCAATATCTCGGAACAGATTACCGTCGCGGGAGGGGCGCCTGTCATCGAATCGGCTAATGCAGACCGGGGCGGCGTCATAGATCGTCAGGCCGTTGTCGAACTCCCCCTTAACGCTCGCAACCCATTCATGCTGGGTATGCTGACAGCCGGGGTAAACTTCAATGGCGCGTCTATCTGGCAGCGTCCCTTCGATAACGGGGCCATCGCCGAGTGGACGATCAACGGCAGCCAATCTCGCGGGAATGAATTCCTGCTCGACGGCGCTCCCAATAACTCTCAGGCCGGCGGCAACAACATTGCCTATGTTCCCCCGGTTGATTCTGTTCAAGAGTTCAAGATAATGACGAACACCTATGATGCTCAGTACGGTAAGACAACTGGCGGCATCATCAACGTCTCGCTCCGAAGCGGCACCAACTCACTTCATGGCACGGGCTATGAGTTCGCTCGCCGCAACGGATGGGATGCAAATGACTTTCGCAACAAGGCAAGAGGAAGAGCCGCCGACGGAACGGAGATCGGTCCTCGCTCCGGCCACTTCCTGGATCAGTACGGATTCCAGGTTGAAGGGCCGGTCTGGATTCCGAAGCTCTACGATGGGCGCAACAGGACGTTCTTCATGTTCAACTATGAAGGATACCGGGAAGGCGCCCCGAGCCCGTTGAATCTGTCGGTGCCCGAGCCTGAAATGCTGCTTGGAGATTTCAGCAAGCTGGTTGACGCCGCGGGCAACAAGATAATTATTTATGATCCGGCAACGGGCCGGGCGGATTCTACGGCTCCGGGTGGATGGCGCCGCGATCCTTTCCCCAATAACAAGATCCCGGCCAACCGGATAAACCCGATCGCCCAAAAGATACTGAGCTTCATGCCGAAATCCAACGTCAGCAGGCCGGAGGCC
>JBGPFL010000274.1:0-6640 GCA_041483295.1 Blastocatellia bacterium
CTGATCGGGTGGGGTTCGGGGCGGCCCTCCGTGGCCCCCCTTTTTTGAAACGCGACCGGGGGCTGTTTTCGCTGGGGCGGCCCGGGTGGCCCGCCCGTACAGGTCTTGACGCTACTAGCGAAGTCATTCATCGTTCTTTTTCGCTATTCCTCTATACATTTCGGAAAGGACTCGAGGAGCATCAGGAATCAGGAAGCGTTCGAGTGTCACGATCTCGAATCCTGCGTCTTTGACGAGCCGATCTATGGGCCGATTCATGTTGCAGCCGCATCCAACGATCCTCTGAACGGGATTGAAGAAGTCCTGACGTTTCGCAATGCGCGGGTTGTCGCTGCGGCCGTGTTCCAGGAAGACGTACGGGCCCTCGGGTTTCAACACCCTCCGGATCTCCGCAAGAGCGGGAGCCAGGTCGGCAATGGAACAGAGCGTGAGAGTGGTTACTACTGAGTCGAAGCTGTTGTCGTCGAAGGGCAGCCGGCGGCTCGCATCAAGCCTAAACTGCTCGACCGGCATGTGAGCTTCGGCGATTCTCCTGGCGACCCTTGAAACAAGCATGCGTTCCGGTTCGATCACGGTCAGCTTCGTCACCTGCGGCGGATAGTGGGGCAGGTTGAGCCCGGTGCCGAAACCGATCTCGAGCACGCCGCCTCTCGCGGGCTCGAGCGTCTTTTTGCGCTGCTCATCAAAGTACGAGGTCCCCAGCGTCCAATCGAGCACGCGCGGAAAGATGTAGCGGGAGTAGAGACCCATGTCTCAAACCGATCGCGACCGGATCTGCCGAGTCCTGGCCCGACCGGGATTTTTCGCCGACTTCTCCAACCGACAACTCAGCAACCACTCAAAAAAGTCCGCTTCCGCATAAGCCTTAACCCACGAGTCGTGCCGCACGCCTTCATACTCGTTGTACTTGACGTTGCCTCCCGTCGCTTTCAAAGCCTCCACCATCTTGCGAGATTCCGTGACCGGCACTACCGGATCGGCCCCGCCGTGGAAGACCCACACCGGAGTCTTGCCTATCTTCTGAGCAATCGGCGTGTACGGGTCCGCAACCGAAGCGAGGTCGGGAGCCTCGGGCGATCTGGGCACGGATGCAGGCGGCCGCACGCCGCCGCAAATAACCGCGAAAGCCGCGAACCTGCCCGGGTGAGACGAAGCGATGGCCCACGTGCCGTAGCCGCCCATCGACAGTCCAGTCAGATATAGCCGCTCCGGATCTCCGTTGAATTCGGCAATCGACTGGTCCAGCGCCTTCAACGCCAGACCTTGCATTTCGGGCTCGGTCCACCAGCGACTCTTCGGGCACTGGGGAAGCACCACGATGAAGGGGACCCGGCTGACGTATCGGCGTATGGCGGTGCCGATGCCAACTTCGGTTTGCACGAGGCCGTCGTCGCCGCGTTCTCCCGCGCCGTGGAGGAACAGAATGACAGGCCACTTCTTCTTCTTGGACCAGTTCGCGGGAACGTAGACTTGATAAGGAGCGGTCTTGGCTCCGGCGGTGAGCGTGCGGTTCAAGAAGCCGGTCTCCGGTTTACCGGCCAATGCGGATGCGGCAAACGCGAATACGCATATCACGGCGGAGAGTGCCATCGCCTGAGTTCTTAACATTCAGTTCTCCTTGAGTACATGGATTGTTCAGGAAGGCTCTACTCTACAACGAAGCAGGGCGGCTTTCAAAGAATGAGTTGTTTTAGGTCCGTCGCCCGTGCAATCAAACTGCGCCTCGAGGTCGCGGCAGTGTCGGTTCTCATTAGCACGTCGATTCATCGAGGTGCCTTGCGTTGGATCTTAGGTTGAACCAACTTATGCTGCGACCATAAGCTGAAGGTAGTAACAGGTTGGGAAGGTGAGCTTGCTCCCGCTGCTTCTCCGACCACAATCGGCGGGAGCAAGCTCACCTTCCCAACCTGTTATTACTCTGCTGCCACAGTTGCACTTCGCTTTGACCGTAGTGCAGACATCTCCGGAATTTCTACTCTCAAAGTCATTCGAGTTTACAGCCGGGGAGGGCCGAGCACTTTCTCCCTGAGCTTCAGAAGGCTGAGCGCAGTAAGAGCCTCGCCGTCGAACACGACTTGTTTGATCGGTTGGTTGCCTTTGGTCTGGCGTTTCAAATATTCGCTCACGTCCATCCACCGAATCGTTCCGTCTGAGGTGCGAATAACCAGCATCACCGGATACGCCTGCTGCTGCCAATACTCCGAATGGCGGGGTTTCTTGATGGTGAATATCTCGGCGCCGTCTTCCTTGCGTTTGTATAGATACGAATCTCCTGACTTGAGCTGGAGGTAGACGCGTCTCCCGCTTGCCTTGCCGTGCCAGTTCTTGAATTCGATCTCGCCGTCTATACCGTGATCCGAGTTCGTGTACTGGCGGTAAATCTGGCCGGCCTCTCCGGCGATGGCAAACGCGTGGCCGATCAGGATCAGTTCACGGCTCTCGTTGTCGATAGCTGCTTTCGCGCGCTCTTCGAGTTCGCGGACGCGGCGTTGGAATTCTTCGGAAGCGAACTTCTCTTCGATCAAGTCCCACAACATCACCTGCTTCCCGCACGCGCCGCAGAACATGTCTTTGAAGCCCTGCGAGAGTCGCACCTCGATAGCCCGGCGCCCCTCGACCGGCGTTTCGCAGTGTGGGCACACATAGTGCCTCAGTCTCACCACGTCCTTCGCCTTCAGCTTCAGGTGCTCGTGCACGTAGCGGATAAACGTCACCTGAAGATCGTCGGACACGCCCTGCTCGAAATAGACTTCAAGCTCGGCCGCGCCCTCCGCCTTCTTTATCATCTTCAACCCCAGCCGCTTTCCGGCCGGAGTCTTGAAGTCAGCCGCGAATCGCCAGAGCTTGTCCCGCTCGAAGGCCGCCGTGTGATACAGCCGCACGACCAGTGTCGCGTATATCTCGTCAAGTGGGCCGTTGAACTGATAGGTCACGAGAACCAACGGGTGTCTCTCCAGCATCGGGCGCTCGCGCTTGAAGTAACTCGGGAAGATCAGCAGCGTGCCCGAGTCCGCGTGCTCGCGCAGGCACAGGCCATGGTCCACGAAGGTCTGGTGCATAGCCCGCAAGACGACCTCCTCTTCCTCGCGCCGCAGCCGCTTCATATCCTGATAGTCAAGCTCTCCGGCGGCCACCTTCCCCTCGGCAATGCTGCCGATCTCTTCTGTGTGCGCGCGCACCGAGCGAACGACCGCGGCGGCGTATGCGTTGATACGCTCGGGCTGCAGGAGCACGAAGTCGCCGAACTCCAGTTGCCAGACGATGCCCGGCCCCGCCAGCAACCCCACCACGGCGCGCAACGTTTCGATAGTGAAGCTCTCGCCTGGCAGGCGCAGCTCGAGATGCTGCTTTAACTCCGCCATTCGCAGGAGCACCTTGCCCTCGTCCTTCAGCTTCACGATCTCTTCCTTTAGGAGCCTGAAGATGCGCGGCGACGAAGTATACGGTATCTCATCCCAGGGAATCCGGCTGATGATAGCGTCGCGAAGTCCGTCGCAGCCCGTTCCTTGCAACGCGCTGGTTTCGATGTAGTCCACGAAGCCACGTTCCTTTAGAAACAGGTCGACGCTGTCGCGGCTGACCATCAAGCCGCCGCGATCCACTCGGCCCGCCACGAGCAGTTTTCTGAACGGCCGCCGGGCGGCTCGCTGGAGGTCTCGCTCCCACTGGCCAAGCCCTTCGAAAGGGTTTTCGCTTTGCGGGTTGAACACCAGCACCGCCAGCGCGGTCTCGTCCATGAAGAGCTGTTGAATCAAGCGATAGTCGGCCTGGCCGGCGAAGTCCCACAGCCAGATTTCACGTTCGGTCTCGTCGGCGGGCTCGGCGGCCGGCAGCTTCAATTGAGTCGCCCAGTCCGCGCGTCTCACCTCGCCAGCATCGGTTGAGACTGTAGCTGCTTCGAATCTGTTTTCCGTGAGGCGAATCGACAACGCCGTCTTGCCTACCCCGCTCTCACCGACCAGCAACACTTTAGCGTTGGTGTAGTGTGCAGCTTCAGGCAAAGCCGGGAGTGCATCGAGGTCGCTTCCTTCAAGAGACCAGAGCCGAGCCACTCCGTTAATCGCGCCCGACAGGGCAAGGCGCGCGTCAGCGCTCAAAGCCACGCCCATCACCCTGGCGGTGTGCCCTTCAAGGGTGGCTGTGCAACTGCCAGTCACGAGGTCCCACACTCGCACCGTGTTGTCGTCAGAGCCCGATATCGCGCGGCGTGCGTCAGCGCTCAAGGCCACGGCTCTTACCCTGGCTGTGTGCCCTTCAAGCGTGGCAATGCAGCGGCCAGTGTCGAGGTCCCACACTCGCACCGTCTTGTCGGCAGATCCCGATATTGCGCGATGTGCGTCAGCGCTCAAGGCCACGCCCCAGACACTATCGGTGTGCCCTTCAAGCGTGGCAGTGCAGCGGCCTGTCTCGAGATCCCACACTCGCACCGTATTGTCGGCGGATCCAGATATTGCGCTGTTCGCGTCAGCGCTGAGGGCCACGCCCCACACCCTGACGCTGTGCCCTTCAAGGGTGGCAGTGCAGCGACCACTGTCGAGGTCCCACACTCGCACTGTCTTGTCGGAAGAGCCGGATATTGCTCGGCGGGCGTCAGCGTTCAAGGCCACGCCCCACACTCTGGCCGTGTGGCCTTCAAGGGTGGCGGTGCAGCGGCCTGTCGCAAGGTCCCACACTCGCACCGTATGGTCGTCGGAGCCCGATATTGCGCGGCGGGCGTCAGCGCTCAAGGCCACGCCCAACACACTGGCCCTGTGCCCTTCAAGGGTGGCTGCGCAGCGGCCGGTATCGAGATCCCACACTCGCACGGCATGGTCGTCAGATCCCGATATTGCTCGGTGGGCATCAGCGCTCAAAGCCACGCCCCTCACACTGTTGGTATGCCCTTCAACCGTAACGGTGCAGCGGCCTGTGTCGAGGTCCCACACTCGCACCGTCTTGTCGGAAGATCCCGATATTGCGCGACGTGCGTCAGCGCTCAAGGCCACGCTCAACACACTGGCGGTGTGCCCTTCAAGAGTGGCAGTGCAGCGGCCTGTGTCGAGGTCCCACACTCGCACCGTCTTGTCGGCAGATCCTGATACTGCATGGTGGGCGTCGCCGCTCAAGGCCACGCCCCTCACACTGTCAGCGTGCCCTTCAAGGGTGACAATGCAGCGGCCTGTGTCGAGGTCCCACACTCGCACCGTCTTGTCGTGAGACCCCGATATTGCGCGGCGGTCGTCAGCGCTCAGGGCCACGCGCGACACACTGTCAGTGTGCCCTTCGAGGGTAGCAGTGCAGCGGCCTGTCACGAGGTCCCACACTCGCACCGTCTTGTCGGAAGATCCCGATATTGCGCGGCGTGCGTCGGCGCTCAAGGCCACGCCCGACACTCTGGCGGTGTGCCCTTCAAGGGCGGCAATGCAGCGGCCAGTCTCGAGGTCCCACAGTCGCACCGTATGGTCGTCGGAGCCCGATATTGCGCGGCGTGGGTCAGCGCTCAAGGCCACGCCCAACACACTGTCGGTGTGCCCTTCAAGGGTGGCAGTGCAGTGGCCAGTCACGAGGTCCCATACTCGCACGGTCTTGTCGTTAGATCCCGATATTGCACGGCGTATGTCAGCGCTCAAGGCCACGCCCCTCACACTGTGCGCGTGCCCTTCAAGGGTGGCAGTGCAGCGGCCTGCATCGAGGTCCCACAGTCGCACCGTGTTGTCGGCAGAGCCGGATATTGCGTGCCGGCCATCAGCGCTCAAGGCCACGCTCCTGATCCAAGACGTGTGTCCGAGTGAAATCGTCTTCACCGGTGGTAGTACAGAGGAAGACACTGTCGGCTCTATCGGCGGCGGGCTTTCGGTCAGCCGGCACGCATCGCGCAAACGCTTGTATTCCGGCTCTGACTTGTTTCTCCAATCCACGTAGGCGAACTGTTTGAGCGCGTCGGTGATCTCCGTGTCGTCCAGCCGCAACGGGATGAACCGTCGTTCTTTGTTTGCCGGATCACGAAACCGAAACATCCAGCTCTCGAGCTGCGACCATTCCGACTGCAACGCGTTGCTTGACATCGCCAGCACGAGGACGCGCGACGACTCCAGTCCCTCTTCAATCCTCTTACCGATCATATCGCCCGGCCGGATCTCCCAATCATCTAACCAGACGCGGAGGCCATCGCCGCGTAGCTTGTCAGCCAACTCGCGCAGCGCGGGCTTGTCATTGGAGCTGTAGCTCAGAAAGACGTCGTACTTGAAGTCGAAAGCCATTGAATTGTGAGCCTCGAATGCACGGCAGAAGACCGCCCGGTCTTTAGATAATCGGCTGGCGGTTGCCAGCGATACTATGCCCAGATCTGACGGGCGGGTCAATACAGGGTCAGGAGCATGTGTCACATACTCGGAAAGGGACATCGCGCCTGACAAAGTGTGCATGCCACCCCGGAGGGGTGAAATGTTTGTAGCAGCCCGGACCGCATAGCCGCGCTCACCCAGAAGGAGTGAAATGTGGGGGAGCGGCCTTTTGAGTTGTTCGATCCCACATACTACCCTTGGGTCGGTGCTCTCCGCGGTCGCCTACTACAAACATAGAACCCCTCCGGGGTTCGCGACTAATTGAAGATGGCGACACTGGCGCTCAGCAATGTCGAAAGTCGAGGCCGCTTTGCCGC
>JBGPFL010000275.1:0-6621 GCA_041483295.1 Blastocatellia bacterium
GTACTCGACTCGAGTACCTGGCGATGCGCGGCGAGGAAGTGGTCACCCGGACCGACATCTGGGAGCACCTATATGAGTTCAATTCCGAGGCCGACTCAAACGTGGTGGATGTTTACATCAGCTACTTGCGGAGAAAGATCGAGCGTCCGGGCAAGCCCACGCTGATTCATACGCTCCGAGGCAGAGGATACTTGTTGGGAGTCTCACGATGACGCGTTCCATCAGAACTCGCCTGCTCCTCTGGATGATCGGCGGAATGGCAGTGCTTCTAGGTATCTTCGCCGTCGTCGTGTATGAATTCATGCACAGATCGCTTGTGGGCGGCTTCGACGAGGTACTGATATCCACCACCCGGACGATCTGCGGCTTCGTCGAGCAGGATGACCAGGAGATAAAGGTAGAAACGGACGAGCGCGAACTCCCTGAATTTTATCGGGCCGCGCGGCCTGACTACTTTCAAGTATGGGCTGAGCAAGGCGAGACAGTGTCGCGCTCTCCGTCGCCCGAGGAAGCGGATCTTGAGCGGTTTGAGGGGCCGCTCGACTCATTCGTCTTTCGCTCAGTGCGGCTACCAGATGGCCGGCCCGGCCGAGCCGTATCTCTCTTCTTTGTCCCCAAGGTCGACGAAGAGGCAGGAGACATCGGCACACCTCGGAAGGTCATTCTCGTAGTTGCGCGCGAGACCGGCGCTCTCGACTCCGAGATCGCGTTCCTCCGGTCACTCCTAGGGGCAGCCACCGGTGGATCGATCATTCTCGCGCTCTTGATGGGTGTGGTCGTCGTGCGCCAGGGTCTTCGACCTTTACGCACCCTCGCTTCCCGCATCGCCGCCATTCGAGAGGACGACCTCTCGGTTCGGATTCCGATCGATCCAATGCCCGCCGAGATGGTTCCTGTAGCCCAGAGGCTCAACGATCTTCTTCATCGGCTGGAGGAAGCTTTTTACCGCGAGCGGGCTTTCACAGCCGATGCGGCTCATGAACTGCGAACGCCGCTCGCAGGTCTACGGTCCGTAATAGAAGTAGCACTCGCGCGGCCACGCGTCGGTGATGACTACCGGCAGGCAATGACTGAGTGCCTCGACATCGTCCGACACACGCAGACGATGATAGATAACCTTCTTGCGCTGGCGCGCCTGGATAGTGGACAGACCACGCTTCGGCCCGAAACTATTTGTCTCAGCGAAGTCATCACCACTGCCTGGCGGCCGCTGGCCGATAGGATTGCGGCACGCCGACTGTCTGTTGACAGGCGCGTCCCCACAGATCTGGCGTTCAGAACGGATCGTGACAACCTAGCTCTCACCCTTACAGTCTTGCTCACGAACGCCGTCGAGTATTCAGATGATGATGGCCAGATCGAAGTCGCCGCCAGGCAGGTCGGCGCATTGGTTGAACTGACTGTCGCGAACTCGGGCTGCACACTATCCGACGAGTCTGCGCGGCATGTCTTCGAGCGCTTCTGGCGCGCCGACGCTTCCAGGACAAACACCGGCATCCACTGCGGCCTCGGCCTTGCCATTGCAAAGCGAATTGTCACATCACTGGGCGGCACTATCGCCGCCAGTGTGAACGGGGACATCTTCGTTGTTCGCGTCATTCTCCCGGTGTCACCGGCCTAACGATCGCGCGAGGGTAGCGACATGCGACGTGCTAACAAGAAAGAGATCTTCAAGCGGCGGAGAGTAGATTGTAACTTTGCGCTAAGGGGTAGCGCCTCGATAGCTGTTCTCCTGTGTTTCTTAGTTGCACTCTCAGCGGCGGCGACTCTGCAGACTGAGACTGGCAAGATAGTCGGAACTGTCTCAGACGCTCGCGGCGCAGTCATCGTTGGCGCGAGTGTCAAACTCAAGCGGGTAGATACGGCCGCTGAACGTCGAGTTGCGACAGACGAAAGCGGAGATTTTATCGTTGCAAACCTCCCGCCCGGACTCTATGAGATCAGGGTTGAAGCCCCTGGATTTGCCACAAAGGCTCTTAGAACTCAAGTGACCGTCGGTTCGAGCATCAGCATTGACATCTCTTTAGAGATTGGCACGACAGAAGCAATCGTGAATATCTACGGCTATGAGGGTCCACGTGTAGAGACTGGATCTCAAGAACTCTCCACGGTCGTCAACCAAAAGCAGATGCGCGAGTTGCCTACTCTGACTCGCAATCCGTACGACCTCGTTAGCCTGGCCGGCAACATCTCCTCCGTCACTTCCTTTGCAGATGAAGCTGAGGGTGATACAGCGGGCCGCGGAGTCAAATTCAACATCAATGGCCAGCGCGCTTCAGGCGTCAACGTCTTACTTGACGGCGCGGACAATAACGACAACTTTAATGCAGGTGTCGGACAGAATGTACCGCTCGACTCAGTTCAGGAGTTTAGAGTCATCACCAGCAGTTTCTCGGCCGAGTACGGTCGCGCCTCTGCAGGGATAGTTAACGTGGTGACCAAGAGTGGGAGCAATGAACTGCATGGCACAGCCTACGAGTTTAACCGAGTCTCGAACCTCGCAACCGGCGGCTTCGCCAATAACGCGCAAGACCTTGACCCAGCCATCTTCACTCGAAACCAGTTCGGTTATTCCGCGGGGGGACGAATAAAAAAGAACAAGCTCTTCTTCTTCAACAGCGGAGAGTTCATACGGGTCCGAAGCTCTCAAGAGACAGTCTTCCTGGTTCCAACCCCGGAACTAATCAGGCGTTCCAGACCGGCAACTCAAGCATTCTTCAATGCATTTCCTCTGGAAGCTCCAATCAGCCCTGACAGCGACGTCATCACCAGGGGCGATCTAAGTAAGTTGAATCCCGGCGGTCCGTTTGCACAGCTTCCAGCCAACCTCCCGGTCTTTGCCGAGGCTGTCGCTAATATAGCCTCTGATGCGGGAGGCGGGGATCCGCAGAACTCAATTGAGTTTGTGAGCCGCGTCGACTGGAACATCAGCAATGCGACGAGCGTCTACTTTCGACACGCGTTGGAGAAGCGCGATCTCTTTCCTGGAACGGGGTCCGCCAGCCCCTACGTCGGGTTCAACACGGGGTCGAAAGACTTCAACAACAATGTGCTCTTTTCGCTGACACACACCTTGTCACCCCGATTCATTACGCAATCGAAATTTGTCTTCAATCGCCTGCACAACGACCAACCTCTGGGACAGAACCCCGTAGGTCCTGCGCTCGAAGCGTCACTTTCAATCGAGGGCCTGGATCTCACATTTCCCGGCTACACCGCCGACCTGTTCGGAGGGCCGCAGAATCTCGCGCAGGCCTACCAGGATGTGAACTATTCTCGTGGAAAGCACGGGCTACGGTTCGGCGGTTCGTATCTTTACCTGCAGGACAACCGGACATCAGGCGCTGCTCAAAATGCGAAGGAGATCTTAAGCCTCAATACGCTGGCAAATGCCCTGGATAATTTCGTGAGCGGACAACTACAAGCATTCAGCGTCGCAATTGATCCTCAAGGCAAGTTTCCAGGCGACCGAATAAATTTGCCGATTGGTCCCCCGAGCTTCAGCCGCAACAATCGGTTTAATGAATTTGCTCTTTATCTGAACGATTCGTGGCGGTTTCGCCCGCGCGTTACCCTGAACCTCGGACTTCGATATGAATACTTCGGCGTGCAGCACAATAAGGACCCAAAACTCGATTCGAATTTCTACCTCGGCAATGGTCAAACTATTTTCGAGCAGATTCGCAACGGCTCCGTATTGCTCGCTCCCGACAGTCCAGTAGGCAAACTCTATAAGCCGGACAAAAACAATTTCGCGCCGAGAATCGGGTTTGCCTGGGATATTCTTGGCGACGGCAAGACAAGCCTCCGTGGCGGGTATGGAATCGGTTACGAGCGGAACTTCGGCGCTGTCACTTTTGACGCGCTGTTTAATCCGCCGAACTACGCAATAGTCACCCTGCTGGCAGGAGTAGACGTGCCTGCCATTCCAATCACACTGAACAACGCCGGCCCCCTTTCGGGTTCTGGTTCAATTCGGTTGCCGCCAACCGAGGTGAGCCATATAGATCAGAACCTTCGCACCGCCTATGCCCATTTCTGGAGTGTCTCGCTAGAACGCGCATTGCTTAGTAACACCGTAGTATCTATGAACTACTCCGGCTCCCGGGGTGTGAATCTCTACTCCGTAGAGAGTGTGAACCGAGTAGGATCGGGTGCAGTTTATCTTGGCGACCGTGACCCTCTTGCGCGCCTGAACAAGCAATACTCCGACATAACGACTCGCAGCAACGATGGCTTTTCCCACTACCATGGACTTACGGTCGGGATCGAGAGTGGAAACTTTGCCAACACCGGTTTGCTGCTGACGGCAAACTACACGTGGTCGCGTTCGATTGATAACCTCAGCTCTGCGCTGAGCATTTCACCGAACAATAAGAATCTGGGTTTGCTTGATCCTTTCAACCCGAGCCTGGACAAAGGAAGCTCAGACTTCGACTCGCGACATAGATTTGTGACCGGTGGCATTTGGGATATCCCCTTCCTGCGAGAGAAGAGAGGCCTAACTAACAGGCTGCTTTCTGGATGGTCTGTGAACTACCTCTTCACTGCCGAATCAGGGAAACCATTTACAGTTTTTGATTGCACCAACAGCCTAAGCGTGTGCCCGCGTTTGATGCTTGCGGGTCCAATAGAATTCAGAGGGACGCATAAGCCTCCGCCTTCATCGGAGGAAGCTAATGTGTTTAGGTATATCGATCTAAGCGATCAAGCTCAGGGAGCAGGCAGTTTTATCAACCCAATCACGAAGACTTCTGAGCTTGGGCCATATCCATCCAATATGACAGCGCGCAATGCATTCAGAGGTCCGGGCCAATGGCAGTTGGACGCAAGTGTAGCAAAGAGGCTCCGAATTAACGATCGCTACAATCTGCAATTCCGTTTTGAGGTGTTTAACGCCTTCAATCACGCGAATCTGTTCATCGTAGGAAGCGAGGCCGACATCAGCTCCACAGAGTTTGTGCCAGCGAAGCGACTTGGTCGCAGGCAGGTGCAACTTGCAGTTAAGTTCATCTTCTGAGCTTCGCTCCCTGGGCCCCGCTGAGTAAGTAGATAAGATTGAGATTAGGGTCAGGGGTTGCTATTTGCCATTCTCTCTCTTCCGTAATATTCTCCCCGCCTTGCTACAACACAACTGTTCGGAGCTTGGGACTGAGATTCCTATCGTCGATATCAACTCTCGTTCTCGGCCCGGCTTTGAGCTATAATGTCGACATTCTCAGGTTTACCGGAAATTCGCAGTCGTGGATTCTCAAACTGTGAAGCACGCGCGTGTGTCTGGCCGCGTGCAGGAGATGAGGCGATGAACAAGCACGTTTGCCGCAAGCTCATTGTTCAAGTCCGCAACAACCAGTTGGCACTATTTCATAGAGGCTGAGACTGGATGGTAGTCAGGATGCAGAATCGCGATATGACGACTGAGGAACTCCTCGGCGAGGTAATGGATCTGCGCAGGGAGATGACTCAATTGCGCGCTGCGGAGGCGGCCCGAAGCGAAAGCGAACAGCGATACGGCACTATCATCGAGGAAATGACCGATGGTTATTGGGAGACCGACATCACGGGGAAGTTCACCTTCTTCAACACTCAGGTGACCAAATGGTTCCGGCGCTCGAGAGAAGAGCTGATGGGACTCAGCAACAAAAACTTCATGAATGAAGAGACTGCCATGAGAATGGCCCGAGTGTTCAAGCAGATCTACAGCACCGGGGAACCCGCGATCGAGTTTGGCTATGAGGTGATCAGGGGTGATGGTACTACCTACTACGTTGAATCAAATATCTCCCTCATAAGAGATTCGACTGGTGAGCCGGTTGGCTTTCGCGGAATCTCCCGGGACGTGACCAAGCGAATACGGGCGGAGAAAGAACTGCAGGAAGCCATGGAAGTGGCCGAAGCCGCCAACCGCTCCAAGAGCGAATTTCTTGCCAACATGAGCCATGAGATCCGCACTCCAATGAATGGAATCATGGGCATGACTGAACTCACCCTCGACACAGAACTCACCAACCAGCAGCGCGAGTATCTGAGTATGGTCAAGGCATCCGCCGATTCCCTGCTCACTCTTCTCAACGACACCCTCGACTTTTCAAAGATTGAAGCCGGCAGACTCGACCTGGAGTTCATCAGCTTCCAGCTCCGCGAGAGCATCAATGACACTCTGAAAACGTTGTCCCTGCGCGCCCGGCAGAAGGGACTGACGCTTTCATGTAGCGTCGAGCCCGAAGTGCCTGATGCCCTGTTCGGAGATCCGGGACGCCTGCGGCAGATCCTGATGAATCTGGTCGGCAACGCAATCAAGTTTACAGCCCACGGGCGGGTGGCCGTCATGGTCGCCGCGGAGGCGCAGATGGTCGAACATGCTCTCCTACACTTCTTGGTCACCGACACCGGCATCGGTATTCCAGCCGAAAAGCAGCAGGTGATCTTCGAGGCTTTCTCGCAGGCCGATGGCTCAACGACGCGGCGGTACGGGGGAACGGGGCTGGGCCTGACGATCTCCTCTAAATTGGTGGGAATGATGGGCGGTCGTATTTGGGTCGAAAGCCAGCCGGAGCTGGGCAGCACGTTTCATTTCACGGCCCGCTTCGGATTGGGGATCACCTGATTTTGGATTTTGGA
>JBGPFL010000276.1:0-6607 GCA_041483295.1 Blastocatellia bacterium
GCCTGCATTCTTGGCAACTCGGCTTTGACGCGATTCACTACATCAAGAGTGGATGCGTCAGCGCGCTTGGTGACCGGGATATACACGGTTCGACGCCCGTTGACCAGCGCGTATCCAGTCAGTACATCACTGCTGTTCTCGACCGTGCCGATGTCACGCACGTAGACACTCGCCCCGGCGCCCATTCTTATTGGCAAAGTTCCCAGTTCCTGAATCTGTGACACAACCGAATTAGTCGGGGCGAGGCGGTTTATGTCTCCCATTCTGACGTTGCCTGCGGGGAGAATGGTGTTGCCGGCGGCCACCGCCTTGACAACTTCGTCGGGCGACATCTGGTACTGGCGGAGCTTATCGGGATCGACGCGAATCACAACCGTGCGCTGATTGCCTCCGAACGGCGGCGGCGCTGAAACTCCAGGCAGGGTTGCGAACATGGGGCGCACCCTGAAGAGTGCGAGGTCCTGAATCTCACCAACGCTGCGTGTATCGCTGGAGAAGACCAGTTGACCGACGGGCACACTCCCAGCGTCGTAACGCACGACGAAAGGCGAAACTGTGCCGGGCGGCATGAAGGCGCGCGAACGCTCCACGTAGGAGATCGTTTGAGCGAGCGCCTGGCTCATATCGGTCCCAGGGTGAAAGTAGAGCTTGATCAGCCCGACGTTTTGGATCGACTTGGATTCTACGTGCTCGATTCCGGTGATGTAGAGAAAATGGTACTCATAGTAGGAGACCAGATAGCCTTCCATCTGTGCCGGGTCCATCCCGCCGTAGGGCTGTGCCACGTAGATCACAGGAAGGTTGAGGTTCGGAAAGATGTCAACCGGCATGCGCATCAGAGCCAGGATTGAGCACAGAGCAACGCCGATCACCAAGACCAGAATTGTGATTGGGCGGCGCAGAGCCGTGTTGATCAGCCACATAGCTACTTTCTCCTTTCGGCCGGCGCGGCCGATACTTGCTGAAGGAAGGGCTTGATGTCGCCCCTAACGGCTGCGGCGGCGAGTAGCGCACGCCATACACCCAGCCTCGCTACGGCGTCGTCGATTTCGGCCTGGGCGAGCAGACGCTGCGCTTCTGCTACTTCGGTGACGGTGCCTAACTCCGCATCATATCGCGCTCGCGCTCTGAGTACCGACTCTTGCGCCGCTTTGAGCTGGACGGGGGTGTTCGCGGCTATTCGCAGCGCGGCATCTATGAGCGCCCGCGCACGTGCATCCTGGGCCTTCAGGTTCTGAACTGTTTGGTCGTACCGAGCTCTCTCCGCGGTTTCGTTGCCAGCTTCGACGCGCCGCTTCGCCCGAATTGAGAAGAAATCGAATAACGGAAAGCTGACAGAGATGCCTGCGGCCCAGTTCGGCGTTTCCGGCAAGAGCCCTTTCGTTGTATCGGTTCGGCCATTGAGTTGAAGACCGGTACCACGGCCAAAGAGCGCGGATTGAAAGTTGAAGCGTGGAAAATAGGAACGATCTAGGATACGCTCTCTCGCTCGAACTGTCTCAATCGTGGCTGCCTGAAGGGTTGCAAGCGGATGAGAGTCAAAGTTAGCTGTAGAAACACTCGTCGTCGGGGGCAAGTCCAGTAGCGGTCCCGCGTCCACGGTCACCGGCTCGCCGGCGATTCCAAGAGCCCGAGCCAGATTTGCACGGTTGATTTCAACCGCCTGTTGCGACTGGATGAGTTGAATTCTGGCCGCCGCTAGCTCCGCATCGGCGCGCGACGCGTCAGCTCCGGCGCGAAGCTGATTCTCCACCAAGACGTGGACTGACTTGGAGAACGTCTCCAGCCGTTCGACGTTCGCTTGAGCCGCGCGCGAAGACTGTTCTGCTGCAAGCAACGCCAGAAACGCATCCGCAGCCGAAGTTGCCACGTCAAGCTGCGTTATCTCAACAACAGCGTTTGCTTGACTCGCTGT
Source organism: Blastocatellia bacterium (assembly GCA_041483295.1). Classification (GTDB taxonomy): domain Bacteria; phylum Acidobacteriota; class Blastocatellia; order UBA7656; family UBA7656; genus DASYSA01. The sequence goes on from JBGPFL010000276.1 coordinate 1,916, forward strand.
GGCGCGCGCCAGGTCTACGGTCGCGCTTCGCAGGCCGAAATCCATCGGCTCCCATGAAAACAGGAGACCGCCTGCGCTGCCCCAGGCGCTGTCGAACGACTTGGTTCCGAGCACTGGTCCGGAGATTGACGGGATGACGCCCTGGGGGAGCAGCAGCCCGAAGACGTTGTTGCTAGTCGCGCGGTTCTCCTGCCACAACAGGTCGGTGCGAGGCAGATATGACGTCTTAGCCAGTTCGATACCAGCATTAGCCGCTTCCGCGCGCGCCCGTGCCGCGCGAATCTCGGGGTAGTTGCTCATTGCGGCAGCGACCGCCTGTTCCAGATTCACCGACGGTTGACTCGACGTTTGCGCCAGACTTGTACAGTCAAGAGTCAGAGATAAAAGACAGCAACAGAGGAGCCAGGATGTTTTTTTGATCAATGCAATGCCTCCCGAAATATCGTCGCCACGGCATTTGAACAGTCTGTTCCAGCAATGTCAAAACCGAAGCGTGTGCTGAAACCTGCCTGATAACTTTGTCGGACGCTCGAAACTTGAACCCGCCCAGTTCGTCTTGAAGCCAGCCCTGACACGAGAAACGAAGCTTGTGAGAATCAAGCCATGATACAAAATACGTTATTGCTCTCCGGTAACAAATTTGATAGCATCGGTCCGCCCAGCCATAACGGTCACGCCCGCCATTACGGTCACATCAAGTTTGAGATTAGTTGTTCTGAGCCTGACACCTGCATGTCGTAGGACAGTCATCATACGACTTGTACCCGAGCGGTAGAAGGCTTTGGTCAAATTCGCTCTTTCTGAATCTAAGGGTTGCTGACGTACCAGCAATACGCTGGGTGGCTGCAATACCTCTGGTTCTATAATCGATACCAATTCCATGAGTCTCCGCTTCGCCCACGCGGATTAAGGAGATTTATGAGCGAAGTTAAACTCAACATCAAAGACAGCGACTCTGCAATTCACGGGACGGTGCACGGCAGCGAAGCCGACGCCGTCATAGCCGCCTTGTCCGCCGAGCCCGAGACGATTGCCGAACTCGAAGCCGCGCTCGAACGGTTCATTAAGAGCGTCGATGACCGCAAGCCATTCGAATCGTTTCGAGCGGGCGAAGACCTCGAAGCGTGGGACGCCGGACTCATCATCGTGGACTTGGCGGCCCGTCTCGTCGGCATCGAGTCTACCTATTCGATGCCGCAAGCCGAGGGGGAGGTCCGATACCACGATGGCTTTCAGGCAACCGACTTCTGCCTCCCCTACCGCCTCCGCGCCGATTGGCTGTTCGTCGAGTCCGCGCTTGAATATGACGCTCTCTGCGACAAGCGACGCGCGGACCGCGCCGCGAACCCGCCCATTGACACCCGACACGTTCTCTATGGTCGCGCGATGATCGAGTTCATCGTCGAGGAGTGTCTGGCAGCGCGGGCCCGGCCTTCGCTCGCCGTGGAAGAACCCGCGCTGGACGCCGACGCGGAAGACTCGGTCGCCGAGATTCACACACGCTGGCTGATCACGCCGCGCGCCGATCTTGCAGGGCATGTAGAGCAAACGGTCCCGGCGCCGGCCAGCACCGCAGAGCAGCGTTCGCCCGAACGGAGCCCACGCGACGTGATTCTCGAGAAGCGCGAATTCATCGAGTTCGACCTGCAGTCGCGCATGTTGCAGTGGTCTCGGCATGGCGAAGGCCCACGCCCACTAGCGCGCGACAGCATCGCATATCGGTTCGCGGGCTTCGGCACTCACGAGTACGTGATCTATTACTACTTGCTGCGGCACCTGCTGCGGGCGTGTTGGCAGAAGGTGCAGTCCGAAGAGCGAATCGAGGCGGCGGCCGAGGCAGCGAGACTTGAGCGACTCAAAGAAGTCTGGCTGGACGAACCCCAGCGCGAGTTCGAGGGCCGGATTCCGTCTGCTCTTATCGAGAGTGAACGCCGTCGCATCCCGATCACGGTGACGCCAAGGGATATGGCGGATCGGAGTCTTTACAAATCGGTGCCGATTCCTTTAGAGTCAGCAAAGGCTAAAGTAAATCGATGTCCCACGGCTTCTTTATCATCTTGGGCAGCCCGCGTTCCGGCACCACTCTTTTGTCTCAATGTCTGTCAGCGCATTCTAAGATTCATGTTCCTTATGAGACGGATATTATTGCGCCTTGCGCCTTCATCGTAGATCGAGTGAAGAATCCCAGCGTGGGCAAAGAAATAATTGTGAAGCTAATTACCCATTCATACTACTTCGATGTCAGCTTGGGACATCACCTGACGCCGGAAGACGTTCGAGACGCGGTGACAGAAGCCGAATACGATATGCAGGCAATATTCATGAACCTCTATTCATTGCTCGGTGCAAAGGCCAGCAAGTCGATCATCGGTGACAAGTCCCCCTTTGACATTTTCGATGCATTTATTCTGGTCCGAACCGGGTTATTGAATGAGCCGACGAAGGTAATTCACATCGTTAGAGACATCCGCGACGTGATGGTCTCACTGAATCGGCAGGGGTGGTTTCCAAATGCGGATGCATACTTCCCGCGACTGTGGGCAGGGCGTAATCTATTCCTGCAAGCGCACATGGAACATGCTCCTAACTACTTTTTTCTTCGCTATGAGGACTTCGTCCGCGAGCCCGCCAGGTGGCTCAAATCGCTTTGTGCTTTTGTAGGTGCTGAGCTTGAAGAAGGCATGCTTGATACTTCCTCCTTCCCTGCCTTCTACAAGACCATGCCGGCCCATAGCCATTTACACAGTCCAATAGGAACTCAATACATAGGAGAATGGAAGAGCCACGCAACTAAGCAACAGGTTCAAAACTATGAATCGCAGGCGCGTGAGGCGCTACTAAAGTTTGGCTACCTAGACTAAGGCGGAACGCCCAGCGTACCCAACTAACAGACTCCCGATTAAGCCCCCGCATGCCGGCGACAACGACAATCCGAGCCACTCGATCGAGAAATATCTCCAGCAGGCTGGGGAAAACGATTGATGCCTCAAGACTCGAAGATATGAAGCCGCACCAGGTCAATGGGCACCCCACCGCACCCTCTTCTTGCCCCTTCGTGTCCTGGTGCTTAGCAGCAAGAAGGTAGTTTTCTGCAGCCTGCCAGGGTGAAAGGGAGCTGCTCCGTGCTCTCAACGCTTGTGCTCTCCACTCGTTGACTCATTTATTCAGGCTGGTGTATTGTCTTCGAACCCACCCGAGATCCTGTTGGAGCAGGCGGAGGTCTTGTTCGATGGGATCCTCGAATCTGTTCGAACGGCCGGGACCTGTTCGAACAAACACAACCGCGACGTTCTCCCGGTTACAAAGGTGATTCCCATGCCCCGTGAACACAAGAGCCGTCGCGAAGTAATTGACGCGATCCGCGATCTCCCGTCAACCAGTGAGCTTTTGTCGAAGCACGACGGCCACTTCGATCACGAGCTGGATCTGGAAGTGACGGTCTACGGCCGCAACTACGGCGGCAAGAAGGTCGGGCCTTACGTGCGGCTGCTGACATTCGAGCCGGGCGAGACCATAGTCAGTGAGGGCGAGTGGGGCGGCAATACATTCTTCGCAGTGGTTCGCGGCGAAGCTGAGGTCTTCATCGCGACGCCAAACAATCAGCATCTGAAAGTCGCCGAGCTGAAGCCGGGGACTCAGTTTGGCGAAATGAGTATCCTGGCCGGCGTGCCGCGCAGCGCGACGGTCCGTGCTCATAAGGGCGGCGCGGTGCAGGTTTTGGAAGTTCAGCGCCCTGCACTTCGTCTGCTGCGGAAGCTTCCGGCATTCAGTCAGGCGCTGGATTCCTCCTATCGATCACATGGGCGCGACAACATAATCGAAGAACTCAAGCAGGTCATAATGCTGACTCCCGAGTTGACCGCGGCACTCAAAGAGACGGCTGAGTTCAGGGTCTTCACAAAGAACCACCTCCTGTTTCGCGAGGGCGCGCCGATCGATCACATCTACTTCATCAATCAAGGGTGGCTCCGTCGTTCGCTGCGGCCGGACGGCGAAGACTTCCTCGGGCACGGCTTCTGGTTTGGTGTCGAAGGGATCTTGAGGGAAGCCGCGTGGCCTTACTCCGCGACGCTTATGGGACGCGCCGAGGTTCTGGAGCTGCCTATCAAGCGGCTTCGCCATAACGCGCAACTTCGCGAGACCCTGGATCGTGAGCTTATGCGCTTCGGACCTCCCCCTTTGGGATCGCTGGTGAGTCCCGTTGTCGCGGTGCGCGAGAAAGAGACCGCGGCTCAAAGGAAACTGATCGAGACCGGCCTGGTCGATGCGACCAATCTGCTGATAATGGACATGGACCTGTGCGTTCGCTGCGGCAACTGCTCGCTCGCCTGTCACAAGATCCACGGGCAGTCGCGGCTCACCCGCCACGGGATACACGTGACCAGACTCGAGCGGCCCAGCCCGCGCGCGATTCAAAGCGTGCTCTCACCCGCAGTGTGCATGCACTGCCAGGATCCGGAGTGTTTGACCGGATGTCCCACGGGAGCCATAGGCCGCTTCGTCGGGGGACACATAGACATAGATCCCAAGACCTGCATCGGCTGTGGCGACTGTGCGACTCAATGCCCATACAATGCTATCTCGATGGTATCGCGCAAGGCCGCGATCCCACTCGACGGCGGAAAAGGACTGGCCTGGAAGCTCCGCGATTTTCTGCGGCTCGCACCCGACCCCCTGCCGCCGCCTGTCGAC
>JBGPFL010000277.1:0-6599 GCA_041483295.1 Blastocatellia bacterium
CGACACCCGTATCGTTTACTGTGATCTCAGTGTAAGAACCCGTGGATGCCAGGTTGACCTGTACAACCCCTCCTGTCGGCGTGAACTTTATCGCGTTCGAGACCAGGTTCCAGACGAGTTGCTGCACCCTCTCGGGGTCGCCCGAGATCGGGCCCGCCAGCCGGTCGAGCGACATCTCCAACCGAATTGCCTTGGCATCGGCGGCCGGACGAGCTGCTTCCACCGCAGCTTCGACTATGCGAGTCGGTTCGAGGGGCCTCATATTCAATCTCAGCTTGCCGGCGATTATCCGCGACACGTCCAGCAAATCGTTTATGATTCGGTTCTGCGTTCGCGCGCTTCGCTCTACGGTCTCCAATGCACGAGCGACCGCGTCCTCGCCCAGCTTTCCATCGCGCAGGATCTTCACCCATCCGAGAATCGCATTCAGCGGAGAGCGCAACTCGTGTGACACCGTGGCCAGAAACTCATCCTTCATTCGGCTGGTGGTCTCGGCCTGAAGTCGTGCCCTCTGTTCGGCCTCGTAGAGTCGTGCGCGCTCGATTGCCAGTCCGACCCGGTCCGCGATCAGTTGCAGGAGGCGCAGGTCGTTTTCGGTGAATCGGCGGTGTTCTATGGTCGTCATCACCTGGATAACGCCGATCACGTCCCCCTCGACAATCAATGGGGCGCCAATCAACGAACAAACCCTCTGCCGCAACAATGCGCCTGCCGTCTCCGAAGTCGAGAGATCGTCTGTCACCATGGGCGAGCGGGTGCTTGCGATTCGTGCCGCCATGCCTGCAGGGATACACAGTTCCGACGCGACCTCTGTATCCAATCCAACCCGCGCGCATACGATCAGCTTCCTACGGTCCTCGGTAAGCAGCAAGATGGCAGCAGCGTCCGATGCAAGCATCTCACCTATGCGAGCAAGAATCTCGCCGAGCAGCTCATCCAGAGAAAGGTGCATCAGCGAGATGTCAATGATGACCTGAAGCCGTCGGACCAGCTCTGCCGCCTCTTCGGCCTGCGCGCGGGCGGCTTGTTCGCTGACCAGCAATGCGGCCGTCTTTTCCTCCGCCCGCTTGCGCTCCGTGATGTCGCGCGTGAAACAGCGGGTGTGGATGAATCGCTCCGCATCCCACAGGACGTTTGAGTCTAGTTGCACGTACCTGGTCAAACCATCCTTTGTTCGGAGCCTGGCTTCATAGCTTCGCAGGGTCTCGCCTCGCGCGAGCCGATCCAATATGTCGGCAATCGCTTCCTCGTCGACATGAAACTCGGAGATGGGATGCCCGACGTACTCTTCGCGGGTGTAGCCGAGCAGATCAAGCTCAGCCTGGTTCGCTTCCAAAATCCGTCCGTCTGGTCCCACCCAATGTAGTCCGACAGGAGCATTCTCGAAGAAGTCAGAGAGATCCTTCTGGCCGCGGCGCAGCTCATCCTCCGCCCGCTGTCGCTCCGCTACCTCATGGCGCAGACCTTCGTTCGCCAGCGCCAGTTCCGCAGTACGCTCCTCAACCCGCTTCTCCATTTCATCGTAGGCCAGGCGCAACGACTTCTCGGCGCTCTGCCGTTTAAGGTCCGTGCCGTGGAGTGACTCTGTATTGCGCCAGATTACCGCCAGGAAGACCAGGATGTTTGTAGCCACCAGTAGCGAAAACCCATACGCGGCATCGTAATAAGCGGCCCGGTGACCAACCACCACCAATAGGCCCAGCAGCGACGGGACCACTAACGCCGCCGGCAACAGCCGTCGAGCCATAAAGCCGGCCGGGGCATCGCTCATCACGACCGCAAGTCCGAGGTTCTGGCGGGCACATATGATTCCAATTGAAAGGGCTACGACGGCGACAGCCGTGTTGAGAGCCATTCCCGGCTGGCCGAACAGGTAGGGCGAGGTAGCCCCATAACCATGACCCATCACTTCAAGCAGCGCGATGATAGCGGCTACAGAAGCCAGATAGTGTGTGGGTCGCCGACCCTGCCCGGTGCGCACGTCCAGTAAGAGAACGGCGGCGGCGGTCAACAGGATCGCGAGCGCCGTAGGGGCCGCCATAGGACCGGAGAAATCGCCAACCTCCAAATCCACCCGGGTTTGAGAAAGCCAGTGGTCAATCCCAGGATCCCAACCAAATAGAAACTCACCCAGACTAACAAGAGTGATCGCTGCGGCTACCAGAGCACATCCCTGGGCGAGCCGAAGAGCGCCGCCGCCGGTCTGCGGTCGGCGCAGAATGAACAAAGCAACGCCAATCAGGATCAGGCTGACTGCAGTCTGAGGCATCATCAGAGGCCAACCAGGAAGGAACCGTAGCAGACTGCTTAGTCCGACCGCCCAACCCAAGAGCGCCAAACAGGCAAGCGCGATTGCGATCCAACTCGCCATCAGCGGGACGCGAGCGAGCACATCGTCAACCGAAGAACTCTGATGAGCTGCTGCTCTTTCCAACCGCTTTGTCCTCCGGGCCGCTAGCGAGAATAGTGATCAATGCGCGCGGGCGGTTCACAACTCCCCACCTCCACGCTGCGTTGGCCTGGGCAAATGCAGACGACTTCCTTTGGAGCTTGTCTTCTATGTGCCTTTGCCCATTTCCTTCACAGCTCAGGTGCAATGCGTGGGCCACGCTCGCCGCAGGAGATCCTCTCCAATTCTAGTAGTTCCACAGTCTCGGCCGGCAAGAATCCGTACTGAATGTATGCGAATCGAACTTGAATCATACACTATCGAAAGCTGCAAAGCGCCCCAGAAAATCAGGTCAACCTGGCCGAGCCACGATAGATCAGTCAGAGACTCGCTGGAACGGCGCGGCTCTGGGCACGGTCCTTGCCTCGGCCACAGATGTGGAATGAGTGAAGAGGAAGCAGTATGCTCCGTGTCATAACAGTGGTGCTTGTGCTCATCTGGCTTGCGGGGTCCATTGGCCACGTTGGTGGAGGCTTGATTCATTTACTGCTCGTGGTGGCGGTGGCGGCCTTGCTGATCGAGATTTTCGGTGGTTGGAGAAGGGCAGCGTGAATCCGGCCTGTCTCAGATGAGTCCAGCGGGTGAACCGATTTAGGCCTGCGGCTCGAATGAACGCGTATCGGGTTTTCGAGGCGCGGTTGAAGGAGATGATATGATTTCAACAAAACGAATGATCGTGACAACTACGCTAGTTCTGGCGCTTGCCGTTGTCGGGCTCGCACAAACCCAAACAGGAGACCTTGATTCTCCGATCATGGTCAAGCGCGCAACCGTGGCGATCATGTATCCCGAAGGTGAGGGTACTTCAATCGATATGGTCGGTACGACGTTGAGTCCGCGAGTTACCGGAAAAGCGGAGGTCAAGCGAACGGCTGGTCGCACGCGAGTCAGACTCGAGATCGCCAATCTTGAACATCCGCAGGGCCTCAGCGGTTATTTCACTACTTACGTCTTGTGGGCAGTCGCGCCCGAGGGACAGGCCGATAACCTCGGGGAGCTGTCGGTAACCGGGACAGACAAACGCGAGATGGAGGTCACCACTCCATACCAAACGTTCGGCTTGATCCTGACGGCAGAGCCGCACGGGCTGGTTAAGCTGCCCGGTCCTGCGATCGTCGCCGAGAATATCCTGCGCAAGCATACGAAAGGCGGCATCGCGGCCAGCCAAATCGAGTATCGTGGTGATCCTGGATCGCTGTATTCAGAATCGGGCGCGGTGCCGGCTGACTACAGCACTCCACTTACAGTGCTGGGAGCCCGCCGTGCGGTCGACATTGCACGGCGCGCGGGCGCCGCTCATTATGCCGAGGCCGAATTGCGACAGGCCGAGATTAAACTGGCCGCACTCGAACAGATGTGGCCGCGTGACCGAGATAAGGAAAAGCGATTCAGCGGCGAGGCCCACGAGGTCACACGTTTGGCTGAGCAGGCGCGCGCCGTCGCCGGTGAACGACGGGAACGGTCCCATCTCGAGGCGGAACGACGGATCGCGCAGCGGACAATCGAGCACGCCCAATCGGAAGCTGATCGAGCGCGGGATGATGCAGAGCGTGCAAGGGGAGAGGCGGCGAGCTACCGTGAAGCACTCGATCGCTCCGAGCACGAGTTGACCGAGGCGCGCCGGCATGTCGAAGAAGCAAAGACCGAAGCAGACCGCGCCAAGGCCAATGAGGAGTTCGCGCGCATTCAAGCAGAGCACTCGCGGCTCCAGGCTGAACGCGCTGTCCAGGAGCGGGACGCGGCTCAGCAGAACCTGTTCGTCTCCCTTTCTGCAATCCTGGAGACTCGCCGCGAGGCCCGTGGACTCATAGTAAACCTGTCAGATGTCCTGTTCGATTTCGACCAGTCGACGTTAAAGCCCGGCGCGAAAGAGAAGCTGGCCAAGCTCGCCGGTATTCTCCTCGCATACCCGGGTACCTATCGCATTGAGATCGAGGGTCATACGGACGCCGTTGGATCTGACGAGTACAATTTCAAACTCTCGGAGGCGAGGGCCGGCGCCGTGCGGGACTACATCACGCAGGCGGGGATCGTTCCTGATCGCATAGTTGCGGCACGCGGACTGGGCAAGACCAGACCAGTGGCAACGAACGACACACCTGAAGGTAGGCAGATGAATCGTCGAGTTGAGATTGTCATTGAGGACCACGAGATCAGTCAGCAATGACCGGCGGCGTCACCGCTGAAGCGATCGATGACTCTCTGATCAACGGGAGGACAATGAAATGACAGTGGTATCACTGCTACTCCTATTGTTGGTGGCGGGGGTCTGCGGATCCATAGGTCAGGCAATTGCGGGCTACAGCCGGGGCGGTTGCCTGGTTTCAATAGCACTTGGCTTTATCGGTGCGTTACTGGGAATGTGGCTGGCGGGCGCGCTCGGCTTTCCCGAGTTGTTCGCCATCAAGGTTGGGGGGCAGTCGTTTCCGATTGTCTGGTCGATCGTGGGCGCTGCCCTTTTCATGGCCGTACTCGGTCTTTTCAGGCGCCGCGGGGTCGAATGATCCGTCGCCTCACACGAGAGGAGACTCGAACTCATGACGGAAGATGCCAAGCTTGCGATTGACGAAGCGGATCGCGCTGCCCGATATCAGGCGGTCAAAGGACAGGCGCGCGAGAAAATGCAAGAAGAGGTAGCTCGCCAGACGCGTCGGAGCGACGAGCGTCACGAGGCCGAGACCGCGGCAATCGGCGATCACCTGAAGGAAAAGGCGGTCACTGAATTGGTCGATACTGAAACTGAGATCGAAAGGGGTCGGGTTGCTGCCCGCGTTTCGCAGGTGGTGGACTATATTTTCTACCTTATCTATTCCCTGATCGGTCTTGAGATCCTGCTCGAATTGCTGGGAGCGCGTGAGACGAGTGGCTTTAAACACTTCATCGACGTTGTCACCTATCCGCTGCTTATGCCCTTCCAGAGACTTCTGCCTGAGGTCGCGAGCGGACGCTTCGAGTTCAAGGTTTAGTACGTGTTTGCCCTGTTCGTCTATATCTTGTTGCACCTTGCTCTCAATGGCCTGCTCAGAATGCTAGCTCATCGTAAGACCACGATTTGACTTAGGAACTGATGGGCTGTAGAAAAGCGAATCGCTGCGAGAGTAACTCAGCGCTTCATTTCGACAGGAAAAGGAGCGAAGCTCAATGCCCAGAGGAGACAGGTCGAAATACACAGGTAAGTAAAACGCCAGGCCGAGCACAACCGCGGCCGCGGCCGCCATCATCCATGACCTGGTCAGGCTTAATGCAGAGCGGCGCGTGCGCCGAATATCGCGCCGATTCGATCGCTCAGCGCTTCCGGCGCTCGTTCATTAAGAACAGCGCGTTTCAGTTGGGCCTTCACTCGGGCGCGGTCTTCCCTCACTCTCGCGCACTGTGTACAGCTTTCCAGATGTTTGAGTACTTCGTGGTTGGTCTCGGCCAGGATCCCATAGTTCAGACCGGAGTCCAGGTATGACCGTACTCTTTCACACTCAGTGGCTTCGAAGTTTGGGATTTTCATGCATGCCTCCGGTTCTCCTTGATTGCGTACGCACCAGCGAAGCCGGCCAACTCTGGCCTCAACAATTCTCTTCCGCCGCTTAATTTCGACATTACGGTTCCAATCGGGATGCTCAGCGTCTCCGCGATTTCCGTGCAAGCGAAATCTTGACAATATATGTCTTTGGAAGCCAGCGATATTCCCGGCCGGCCTCGGTTTTGTCGTGAGTGGGTGGTTCGTGGGAAGGAGCAAGAGACCACCAATCGAGCCTTGATCCATGGTCCGACTTAGTCTCAAAGTGACCCACAACGGACGTTCGATGCCGAGGCCACATGGCAACCGTGAACCATCGCAACCCTGTTGGCGAGGAGGCTCAAGAGGACAAGGCCGATTGACGCCGCTGCAGGAAGCGGCGGACCGCGAGGTTGCGCTCAAGACCGATCGCGATCTCGTATGCGCGGCGGGCTTCGCCGTGTGCGCCTGTCCTGGCCAGCAGCTCCGCGCGCGCAGCCCAGTAGGGTTGGTAGTCGGCGAGCCGCGCATCGGCGGCCACCTCTTGCATCGTCTCGAGGGCGGTGTTGGCGCCCTGCAACTCCGCGATGGCCAAGGCGCGATTGACGGCGACCACCGGTGAGCCAGTGAGCGCGAACAGTGCGTCGTAGAGCTGCACCA
>JBGPFL010000278.1:0-6563 GCA_041483295.1 Blastocatellia bacterium
GAGAAGTTGATGAATTCCTGGTTCTCGCAGATGGTGCGCGGCATTGCCGAAGGCCGCAACATGACCGAGGCCCAGGTCAAAGCGCTGATCGACCGGGCGCCGTTCCTGGGTCCCGAAGCCCTTGAGGCAAAGCTGGTCGACAGCCTCGACTATCGCGACGCAGTGTACGCTGATGTGAAGAAGAGGGCGGGAAGCGGAGCACAATTGCTCTACCTCGATAAGTACCTCAGTCGCGCGGGGCGACCCAACGAAAGCGGCAAGACAATTGCCCTGATATACGGAGTAGGCGCCGTTCACCGGGGCAACAGCGGATTCGATCCCGTGTTCGGCGATGTGTCGATGGGGTCGGACACGGTTGGCGGAGCTTTCCGCGCAGCGATCGACGACAGGAACGTCAAGGCCATCATCTTTCGCGTCGACAGTCCCGGCGGATCGCCCGTCGCCAGCGACGTGATATGGCGTGAGACCGTACGAGCCAAGGAGGCAGGCAAGCCGGTGATCGTTTCTATGGGCGACGTGGCCGGCTCAGGCGGCTACTGGGTTGCAATGTCGTGCGACAAGATTGTTGCGCAGCCCGGCACGATCACAGGCTCGATAGGAGTGCTTGGCGGCAAGATGCTGACCAATGGTCTTTGGGACAAGGTCGGCCTGTCGTGGGATGAAGTTCATGCGGGCGCCAACGCCACAATGTGGAGCAGCACTGAGGACTACACCCCTGCCGGATGGGCCCGCTTCGAGGCTTCTCTGGATCGAATCTATTCCGATTTCACCGCTAAGGTATCTGAAGGCAGGAAGCTTCCCAAGGAGAAAGTGCTGGAGATCGCAAAAGGACGGATCTGGTCCGGCGAGGACGCAAAAGAGCGTGGATTGGTCGATGAGCTGGGAGGGTTTCCGGTCGCGATAAGGCTCGCCAGGGAAGCAGCCGGGATTCAAGCGAGCGAGAGCATCAGGCTTCAGGTGTTCCCAGGGAAGAAGACGACCTTTGAGGTGCTGTTTGGAGAGAAACCCGACAACAGCGAACGGGCCCAAATGACTGATGCCCTGGTCAAAGCACTCCGCGTGATTCAACCAATAGCCCGGCAGGTTCGAGAAGCCGGCGCCGCAGAGGAGCGGGGCATTGTGCAAATGCCCGAGATCAGATCAAGAGATTAGTCAGTTGTCCGTTGTCCGTTGTCCGTCGTCTGTTGACGAGCGAACAAGTACCTACCGACAACGGGCAACTGACAACTGACCACGGACCAATGACAAGTGACAAATGACAAATGACAAATGTTGTCTATCCGTTCACCGCAATAGTCGGACAGGACGAGATGAAGCTGGCCCTGCTCCTGAGCGTGATCGATCCCAACATCGGCGGCGTGATCATCATGGGTCACCGGGGCACGGCCAAGTCAACCGCCGTCCGAGCGCTCGCCGATCTGTTGCCGCCGATTACCAGAGTGAAGGGCTGTCTCTACGGGTGCGACCCTTCGCGAAAGACCGAAGTCTGTGACGATTGCGCGGCCCGGCTCTCACAAGGTAAAGCCTTAGCGCGCGAGAAAGGACCCGTTTCCGTGGTCGAGCTTCCTCTCGGCGCCACCGAGGATCGAGTCTGCGGCACGCTTGATATCGAACGCGCCTTAGTGGAAGGAGTGAAGGCATTCGAGCCGGGATTGCTCGCTCGCGCCAACAGGGGATTCCTCTACATCGACGAAGTCAACTTGCTCGAAGACCACCTGGTAGACGTCTTGCTCGACGCGGCAGCAAGCGGTCGCAATGTTGTCGAGCGGGAGGGCATTTCCGTCACACACCCCGCTCGATTCGTGCTCGTGGGCTCGGGCAATCCTGAAGAGGGTGATCTCAGACCTCAGTTGCTTGATCGCTTCGGACTGTTCACGCAGATTACAACCATAACCGATCTCGACCAGCGCGTCGAAATCGTCGAGCGACGGGAACGGTTCGAACGCGATCCTCAAACGTTCAAGGCCGAGACCGCGGCAGAACAAGATCGTTTGCGGCGCCGACTGGTGCGAGCTAAGAAACTGCTGCCTCGCGTTAAGATCGATCGCGCGGTGTTGAGGCGAGTTGCGGAGTTGTGCATGCAGCTTCGTATCGATGGACATCGCGGTGAGTTGACCATAGCCCGCTCCACTCGAGCGTTAGCCGCCTTCGAAGGTCGCGCCACGGTCGGCGCCGGCGACGTGAAGCAAGTCGCATTGATGTCTCTCCGCCATCGACTGCGGCGCGATCCCCTGGAGAGGATAGACTCGGGCATCCGAATCGAACAGGCAATCGAGACCGTCTTTCCAAGCGGTGAGACTGGGACAAGAAGAATCGCGGCGATAAGATGAAATTAGTCATTTGTCACTTGTCATTTGTCCGTCGTCAGTCGTCCGTGGTCAGTTGACAAGGAGTACAAGTGCCTACTGGCGACGGGCGACTGACAACGGACCACGGACAACGGGCGACTGACAAATGACAAGTGACAAATTTCCGTTTCCCGCAGTAGTCGGACACCAGGCTGCTAAGCATGCGCTTCTGCTGCTTGCGGTAGACCCAATGCTGAAAGGCGTCTTGATCAGCTCGCCATCCGGCTCCGGGAAGAGCGTGCTCGCTCGTTCATTCAAATCTGTTCTGCCTGCAACCGGCGAATTCTCGGAGGTCCCCTTTACGGTATTGCCGCTCAATGCAACCGAAGACAGGTTGCTCGGCGGGCTGGATCTCGATCTCACTCTCGCGACCGGGCGCGGGCAGGCTTCCCTCGGATTGCTGGCCCAGGCGCACGGCGGGGTGTTGCTGGTCGAGGAGATAAATTTGCTGGATCGGGCTCTGACCACTCACGTATCCGCTGCTCTCGAATCAGGTAGCGTGCGTGTGGAACGAGAAGGCCTAAGTGAATCTTATCCGGCCAGGTTCTTACTCGTGGGCACCTACAATCCCGAGGAAGGCGAGGTCGGATCCACACTCCGGGATCGGGTCGGACTGCTGGTCGACTGCGCATCGATAGTCGAGGCCGACGACCGTGCCGAGATAACCGCCCGCGGTTTCAGTTTCCTGGAGGATCCGATCGCCTTGAGCGGTCAATTCTCGGGAGAAACCACAGCGATCCGAGCCCTGATTGAAGATGCGCGCCATCGGCTCGGTTCGATTCGAATATTAGGCGAAGACATCCGCAAGATCGCCATGACGGCCCTCAGCCTCGGAGTCGAGGGCAATCGTGCGGACATCCTGACTGCACGGGCTGCTCGGGCCGGCGCAGCTCTTGCCGGCCGCGACGCGGTAGTCGAAGATGATCTGGTTACCGCAATTCAACTCGTGCTGCTCCCTCGCGCGACAACGCGCCCGGCGCAGGGTCTCTCTGAAGATCCGGCGGCAACGCTGGAGCACGAAAGCAGTGATGCCACGGACGACAACCAATCGAAAGCGCTGCCTGGTGACGCCATCCAGGACCTGATCATACAGGCTTTGGACGCTGAGCTTCCTAAAGACGCCCTGGATGCGACTTTCCCCGCAGGCCGCCGCGTCGTATCCGGCAAGCACAGGAGAGGCGCGAGCTTCACGCATGGCCGTTACGCCGGAAGCACTCATCAACCGGTTGGTCGCGGCAAGGTCGCGATCGACGCGACACTCAGATCTGCCGCACCTCATCAACTATCGCGAAGACAGGGAAGACCGGGCGCTCGGTTGAAGATCGCTGCCGATGACCTTCGCTTCAAGAGGTTCAGGCGCCGGTCGGGGACCCTCTTCATCCTCGTTGTGGATGCGAGTGGAAGTATGGCGCTCAACCGGATGGCCCAGGCAAAAGGCGCTCTCACTCGGCTCCTGCAAAACGCCTATCGGCACCGCGACCGGGTTTCGCTTATTGGTTTACGCGGCGACGGAGCTGACCTGCTGCTTCCACCCACTCGCAGCGTGGAGTTGGGCAAACGCGTGGTTGATGCGATGCCGGTGGGAGGAGCGACACCCCTCGCGGCGGGACTTGTTAAGGCCCTCGACGTCGCGAGAGACGCTCGGATGCGGGACAACTCTGAAGTCATGGTCGTTCTGTTCACTGATGGAAGGGCAAACGTGAGCCTTCGAACGCAGGACCAGAGAGAGCCGATCTCACGAGACAAATTGATTTCCGACGAATTGCGTGAGATCGGGGCTGCGCTGGGACGGGAGGGCGTGGCCTCGGTTGTGATCGATACACAGTCAAGGTTTGTCAGCGGCGGAGAAGGGCGTGCGCTTGCTGATTTGCTTGGCGGGCGTTACCTTTACCTTCCGCGCGCGAATGAAGATATGATCTACGAGGCAGTCACGAGCCTGTGAAGGGAGATAGCATGTCAACGTCCGCTTCTGAAGCTGTGGACCCAGTTTTCGACCGTGAGATCAGGCAGATAATTCCGGCCCCGGGCTACTCCGCCATATTCTTCGACGAGGGAGACGGCGAACCCTGGGCCGACTCACTCGTGGGATGGGCCCTGGTTGTGGAGTCACCTGGCAAGCCGGGTGAACCTCAGCCGCGTGCGGCCGTTATGGGGCTGGTCGCGGATGGCAAGGCCGTTCTTTTAGTGGATGAGTTTCCGAACTTCGTCGGGTACCTGTCTCCAGAAGGCGGGCTGGATGACTGGAGAGAAGATGTCCGCCAGGCGTGGGAGGAACAGCGGGACAACGGCTCGACGCCGGGGAATGCCGAGGAAACGCCGCGTGCTTTGCAACGCAAGAAGACGTGGCTTGACCAGCGCTGAGCTTGTGTAGTTGAGAGATCTGTACGGGCGGGCCTCCGTGCCCGCCCCTGATCGGTCCATGGTAATGATTGAGGGCGGGCACGGAGGCCCGCCCGTACAGGTTCCTAGCTTTCAGCATACTGACAATGACCGATCAACTACCCAACGACGCTCGCGACCAGCGTGTACTGGAACTGTACGAGCGCGTGCTGGAGATCGAACAACGGCTCATTCCCACCGGACTTCACATCTTTGGCCGGCCCTCCGGCCGTCGAGAGCTGGCCGACTTGCTGAGAATGGTCGCATCATTCGATAGACCGGAACTTGGCCTTCGAGCCTTGACTGATCTGATTGCCAAAGGTCTCGATCTCCCTTCATATTCAACCTTGCTCAATGAATGCGCCGGCTCACAAGAGCGAATGCTCGAGCGCGAACGAGTTGAGGCGATACTCGGAGAGGCCATTCAGCTATTCGTATCCACGCCTGATGAATGGGCCGTCGAGAAGGCAAGCGCACTGCTCCTGTATCGGGCCTCTGTCCCACTCGAGGAGTCACAGAAGGTATTCTCCTTTCTGGCCCGGCTTCAGCGACAACTTCAAACTAATGATGAACTCGAGGGATTGATGCGGGGTTTGAGAAACCGGTACATCGCTCCTGGACCTGGCGCGGACATCGTTCAGAATCCGATGATCCTTCCCACCGGCCGCAACACTCACGCGGTGAATCCATACGTCGTGCCTTCACCCCTTGCGTTGAGACGGGCTGAACCGGTCGCTCGATCCCTACTGGACCGAGAACTGAAAGAGACGGGCCGCTACCCGGAAACTATCGCGATGGTGCTGTGGGGCATCGACAACATCAAGACCGAAGGGGAAGCCGTCGCCCAGGCGCTGTGGTTGCTTGGAGTCAGCCCGCGCCGCGATTCGCTCAACCGCGCGACCGATGTTGATGTGATCCCGCTAGACCAGCTCGAGCGTCCGCGCATCGACATAGTGATGACGGTGTCCGGAATCTTCCGTGATCTGTTTGGCACAACGATGGGCCTTTTGGACCGGGCGGTGCGGCGAGTAGCCGAATTGGATGAGCCGGGCGATCTCAACTTCGTAAAGCGGCATGTCGATCTGCAGATGAACGGCGGCTCTTCGTTCGACGAAGCAGTAGTGCGAGTCTTCTCAAACGCGGCGGGGAACTACGGCGCCAATGTGAACTTCATGGTTCTCGAGAGTCAATGGGAAGAGACCGAAGAGCTTGGCGATCTGTTCGTAACTCGTAAGTGTTTCGCTTACGGGCGCGACTCCAACGGCCGAAGCTTCGACGGCCGCGAGGCGCGCAAGCTGTATGAGAGCGCTCTCTCGCGCGTAGAGGTGACTTACCAGAACATCGACACTACCGAGGTGGGCATTATCGACGTCGATCACTATTTCGAGTATCTGGGCGGAATCACGCGCGCGGTTGAGAAGCGTGCAGGAACGCGGCCGCGAGTATTCCTGTCAGATACCCTTTCGCCTGGAGCCAGGGTGCGATCGCTCGAAGAGACGATCAAACTGGAGGCTCGAACCAAGACGCTCAACCCGAAATGGTACGAGGGGATGCTGCGTCACGGGTTCAGCGGAGTTGCTGAGATCGAGCATCAGGTGACCAACACATTCGGATGGTCGGCGACGGCGGATGCGGTTGATGACTGGGTCTATGACCAGATGGCCGAGACCTTTGTGCTCGATGAGGCAATGCTCGAGCGATTGCGCAGTCTGAATCCGCATTCGGCGCGAACGTTGGTGGGGCGATTACTCGAAGCGTCCGGGCGCGGCTTCTGGCGCGCGGAGCAGTCGGTGCTCGATCGGTTGCAGGATGCATTCAGCGGTCTTGAAGACCAGC
>JBGPFL010000279.1:0-6562 GCA_041483295.1 Blastocatellia bacterium
AACAAGCTCGAGCGGCAGGCAGACGTCGTGCTTGCGGGCGACGGCTCTATCGCGGCGAGCGTGAGAGAGAGATCGACGGGCCAAGCGGCGGTGCACGAGCGGCGTGTGTTCAGGGGATTGTCCCTTCCGGAGTATGTGAAGCAGATAGAGCGACGGGTCACTAGGGGGGTCTCCGGCGCCAGCGTGACCAAGGTTGTCCCCCTGGACAACCTTGCTGACGGCAAGTTTGCGCTGGATGTTGAGTTCAGTGCCGGGCACTATGGGCAGCTTATGCAGGGCAGGCTGTTGATATTCAAGCCCGCCGTACTCGAGCGCAACGAATCTCTGCGTCTGACGGAGCCGAAACGCAGCCAGCCCGTGGTGCTGGAGTCGCGGGCTTATTCTGAGACGGTGCTTGTTAAACTGCCGGCGGGTTTTCAGGTGGACGAGATGCCCGATGCGGTCAAGCTCGATACACCATTCGGCGCGTATTCGACGAGTTACGCAGTCAAGGATGGAGAGTTGACCTTCACCCGAAGCCTTCTGATTAAGGGCGCAACGCTTCCGGTTTCGGAGTATGCGAAAGTGCGAAGCTTCTTTGCAGCCATAAGCTCCGCCGAGCAATCACCGGTCGTGCTGGCGAAGAAATAGGAACGGTTTATAGTTTCTGGTTTGTGGTCACTTCATCGATTGTGTGAGCAAGCAGCTCGTCAGTTGCCATTCTCGGTATCACAAGTAGGATTTAGGATCTAGCATAATTCAGGATTTAGGACCCAGGACCCACTCGCTAAATCCTAAATCCTAAATTATCATAGGTCCTAAATCCTAAGTCCTAGATCCTGGATCCTGCTCGAAGATTTTGGCCGCTTCTTCAAGCTTGCTGGTGATCCTGCAGGGTGGAAGACTCTGAAGAAACACCTTCCCATAAGACTTGGTCCTCAGGCGAGGATCGAGAATTGAGAGAAGTCCCTTGTCGCTCGCCGAGCGGATCAAACGGCCCAAGCCCTGCTTCAGCGAGATCACCGCTTCGGGCACTGAATACTCATAGAACGAGTTGCCGCCCTGATCGTCGATGTGCTTCTGCCGAGCCGCCACGACAGGATCGCTTGGAACGGCGAACGGCAGCTTCTGAATTATCACACACGAGAGCGCTTCGCCTTGAACGTCGACTCCCTGCCAGAACGAAGAGGTTGCAAACAACACTGCGCCTTCGGTCTTTCGAAAACGGTCGAGCAAACCCGTCTTTGATCCCTGACCCTGAATGAAGGAGGGAAAGTCTATCCGCCCTCGAACTCGCTCGTATGCAACTCGCATTGAAGCCGTGCTGGTGAACAATACAAACGCCCGGCCGTGTGTCGCCTCCAGAATGCGAATGATCTCTTCCACCGATGCATCCATGAACTCGGAGCTGCGCGGGTCCGGCATTCGATTGGGCAGATAGAGCACGGCCTGCTGTTCGAAATCGAAATGCGATTCGATGATCAACTGGCGAGCGTCGTGGATGCCGAGGCGCGACTTGATGAACCCGAAACTGTCGCCCGTTGCCATGGTCGCGGACGTGAGCACCGCGCACCGAAGATTGCCGAACAGCTTCTCATCGAGTATGCCGGACACGTCGATCGGCGTCGCATTGATGAACACGCCTCGGCCGCGCTTCTCATACCAGTACACAAAAGTGGAGTCCTCGGCTGTTACTATGAATTCGAGGTCGAACTTGAGGCTCTGTGCGCGGCCGGCTATGTTGTCGAGTTCGGGCGGTCCATCCTTCACAAGACTCAAGGCCCCAATGAGCCGATCGATGGCGCTCGCAAGCGCGATGTAAGCTTCACCCGCCGCAGTGGGCGTATAGCTGTCGTCTCGATCGCGGCGCAAGAAGCGGGAGTTGCTCAGCGCATATCTGCCGTCTTGAGGATTAGCCCCGGGACGTTGGTAGCGCTTGCCCTGAGCGCTGTCGTCGCCGGAGTCCTCGCCGCGAAATGCCAACCAGAACATGTCCGACCGCTGAGCCAGACGTGCGATGGCCTTCAGCAGTTCACTTGCCTGATCGGGCCCGGTAACCACAAGCTTCTGTGCGTCCTGTATCAGGTCGTTGATGCGGAAGGTCGAAACACTCGAACCGAAGTAAGAAGCGGCGACATCTTCAAGTTCATGTGCCTCGTCGAGGATGACCGTCGAGTAATCAGGAAGCACCGCGCCGTAGTCGCCTCCGCGAAGGGCCAGGTCCGCACAGAACAGGTGATGATTCACAATGACCACATCGGATTCGAGCGCCCGCTGACGGACTCGAGTGATGAAGCAAGCGTCGAAGTCGGGACACTTCTGCCCGAGGCAGCTATCGGCGCGAGCGTCGATGTGGGGCCAGAATGAGAGGTCTTCGGGCAGGTCAGTCAACTCAGCGCGGTCGCCCGTTTCGGTCTCACCGGCCCACTTCACTATCTCATCGAAGTAGTCGATCTCTTCCATCCCTTGAAGGACGGGCATATCTTCGGCCTTCTTCAGTTTGTGAAGACAGAGGTAGTTCGCACGGCCCTTCATGCATGTCGCCTGGAACTTACGCGGGAGGATCTTCTGGAGAAACGGTATGTCTTTCTTGTAGAGCTGCTCCTGGAGGTTCTTGGTCGCGGTAGAGACGATGACCCGCTCGCCGGCGGCAAGGGCCGGGATCAGATAGGCGAGGGTCTTGCCCGTTCCTGTGCCGGCTTCGATTAACGCGATGCCCCCATCCTTGAGAGTCTCGTTCACCGCTTCGGCCATCTCGATCTGGCCGGGGCGGTATTCGTAGTTTGGATGGTGGCGGGCTATGAGTCCGCCAGGACCGAACACTTCTTTCATAGAATCTCAAAACCAGGAAAGACTCAGGCGGGCCAAACTCGTCACTAGTCACTTGTCACTGGTCACTCGTCACTGCTGGAGGTTTGACTGCGCGCGGCTGCGGACCAGCCGGTTCTCATAGATCGGGAAGCGCTCGCACAGTTCTTCGACTGAGCGACAGACTCGTTCCCGCGCAGATTCGCTGTCGGGATCAGCTAGCACTTCGCTAATCCAGGCTGCAATCTGTCTCATGTCGTCTTCCTTCATTCCGCGAGTCGTGAGCGCCGGAGTGCCTATGCGAATGCCTGACGCTTTCATGGGCGGCTGGGTGTCGAACGGAATGGCATTCTTGTTGACTGTGATACTGGCGCGTTCCAGCGACTTCTCGGCTTGTGACCCGCTTAACCCTCGTACGAATACGTTCACCAGCATCAGGTGATTGTCCGTGCCTCCTGATACGATCTTGAAACCCGCGCCCGTCAGCTCTTCTGCAAGCACCTTTGCGTTGGCGATGACCTGACGTTGATAATCCCTGAAACCCTCTTCCATAGCCTCTTTGAAGCAGACCGCCTTCGCGGCGATTACGTGCATCAGCGGGCCGCCCTGAACCGTAGGGAAGACCGCGCGGTCGACCTCTTTGGCAAACTGCTCGCGACACATGATCATTCCGGCGCGCGGCCCGCGAAGAGTCTTATGAGTCGTAGTCGTGACGAAGTCCATGTGAGGGATGGGGCTCGGGTGAAGCCCTGCCGCGACCAGGCCCGCTATGTGTGCGATGTCGGCCATCGAATGGGCGCCGACATCGCGCGCTATCCGGCCTATGCGCTCGAAGTCTATGACGCGCGAGTAAGCAGATGCGCCACACAGGATGAGCTTCGGTTTATGCTCGTGAGCGAGCCGCTCCAACTCATCATAATCGATCTGTTCGGTCTCTGAATTCACACCGTAGGGCACTATTTGATAACTGCGACCTGAGAAATTGAGAGGATGGCCGTGAGTGAGATGCCCTCCGTGAGACAGGTTCATTCCGAGAACCGTGTCCCCATAGGTCAACGCAGCCAGGTAGACCGCCATGTTGGCCTGTGAACCCGAGTGGGGTTGAACATTGACGTGCTCGCAGTCGAATATCCGGCGCGCGCGGTCGCGAGCGATGCTTTCAACCACGTCGACGAATTCGCAGCCGCCGTAGTATCTCTTGGCCGGATAACCTTCCGCGTACTTGTTGGTCATCACCGAGCCCATCGCCTCCAGGACGGCTTCGGAGACGAAGTTCTCTGAGGCTATCATTTCAAGGTTATAGGCCAGGCGGTGTTCTTCGTTCGCAATGGCTGCCGCGATTTCGGGATCGGCTTCCGCTAGCGGCCTGTTCATCGGAGTGGTCATTTGGATCCGTTCCTCTCAATCGTCTAATGACGTTGCAGGTTCGATACTACCCTACGCGCAAGCTTAGTCGCAAATTTACGCTCGACTCGCCTGCCTGAGGGCAGGACAGTCGTCCGTGCATTTTGCTGCTGTTTTCTCGCTTTCCTTTAGAACCCCTCAGAACATACTCTGTTAGCTGACTAGAATTCCCAAAAGGTTCGTGTGGGTACGCCTTTTGTTTTCATTGCGCAGGCGTTGTATTAGTACCGCTGGCGTATCAAGACCTTTTCGACGACGCCGTAGTCTTCACCGACTAGCCCGCGCAGCGTATCATGTGTGATGTCTTCATGTGTTCCTAACTTGCTGGTCCAAGCTCCCGAAACTAGCTGTCTTGCCACATGTGTCGGCTCATTATTGCTGATGTAGATGGCGACCTTCTCATAGCCTTCCTCCGCTTCTGCAGCGTCGCAAACGCGAAAACCATGAATCTCAAAGACTCTGATCCAACTTTCCATAGTGTCATCCCTATCAACGCCCGGAGGCCAATAGTAGCCCCGAATTGGTAGGTCCATTAATTCCCACCATTGCCGAGTGTCGTGTAAGCTCCATGCAACGCAGTTATATTTAGGGTCGGGTTCACTTGTTTTGACCCAGCCGCTCTCTCTCAGGTTGGGGAAATCATCCTCAAGATTGTAGTCTGGCATCTACGCTACGAGCCCCTGGGTCCTGCCCCAATGCAACCATGCCTCGACGGCTTCCTCAAAGGTGGCGCCTTCTGGAGCAGGGTCTTGAAATTCGGAAAGGACGTACAATGCCCACAACCAATGTCCGCGTGTCTGTTGAAGATCACGTAGTATCAGGGGGATAACGCGCTGACCTAATGAAATGATTCTCTGATACGCAGGGTGCATGGCCATCTTACTTGCGGAGGAAAGGTACCGAGTTTCTCTTTGCCAGCGTGCAGCGAGGATATTGAAGTCTCGCTCTAAGGAGGTCGCGACGTCCGTCCTTTCAGACGTCGTGTTAACGCTCCCCGTCGGTGGATAGACCAAGCCCCGCCCCACCGGTTGCGGTAACGGAGGAATCCGCATTACAGTGGATGAAGCGTCAGAATTTAGCGGCCCGTTGTAGGTCTCCGCGGAGCGATCTTGAATGGCCTGCATAACTATTTCTCTTCTCCTTGCTTGGCCTGCTGGTCAACAATTGCCTTGTATCTCTCCATATTCGTGTTGAGGGCGCCCAGAAATTGTTGCATGAGAATTGGTGTAAGAACAATTCGCGAGACGCAACGAGCTGGTAGAGCTTGAAGACTATTCGCCAAGTCTTCGGGAGTAGCCAATAGTGGAAGTTGCGTTTGGAAGAAAAAGAGCGTAAAAACACCAGCGGAATGCGAAACCATTGCCTGGTCGGCGAAAATCCCGACCACATCTGCTGCTCCGTAATACTCCAGTGGAATTTCGCGAGTAAGAACCGCCTTGAGCGTCTCTGATGGTTCCTGGTCAGACATATTAACCTCCTAAGCAGCAATGGCATCAGGTAGGCCGACTCTATGCTCAAAAACCTGATGATTCAAGTGTACCACTGCCCTGCCCCTGGGACTCGATCCTCATCGCGTCGCGGCACTCTCCTACGGGAAGTAGGTCTTGAGGTTTTCGCGCGAGATGAGCACCCGGGCTTTGAACCTCTGAGTTTCGGGTGGGAATGTGGCTTCTCGCTCATTTACTTTCAGTTTGAGCACAGTGCGGTTGCCGATGCTGAGCCTCACCTCTTGCTGTGCCGGAGGGAGATCGCGGGCCTCGCCCTGAGGAAGAAAGAGATTAGTCGCTTTTGTCTCGTCGTCGATCCAGTACACCATCGAGCAGGGGCCGCCGGCGGCTTCAAGCCTCACCCGGATCGGCTCGCTGACCGAAAGATTTGGGGCCTGCGGCGCTGCGGTCTCTACATTTTTTGGCTCGGACTGTGGCTGAGGTGCGGTTTGAGGTAGAGCTGTCGGCGAGGGCTGGGGCTGGGTACTCGCCGGAGGCCCCCCCGAGTTGCCACTCGATTGCGCTTCTCCTTGTGTCCCGCCTCGATTCAGGCGCTGTACCAGGCTGACTGCGATGATCAGGATGATGAGCACGATCCCGGCGGCGATTACAATTGTGGACCAGTTTGTTCGGGGCGCCGATTGGCGAAAAGCTACGGTTTCAAGGCGGTGAATTCGAGGCTTCTCCGCAGCAGGGAGAGGCGGAGGCTCAGCCGGGGAGGGTTGAGGCGCGTCTGCCGACTGCCCCGAGATTTGCTGACGGTAGAGAGCAATGGCTTCGTCTTCGCCCATACCGACCCTCTCGGCATAGGAGCGGATGAAGTTGCGAGTGTAGATTCCGCCAGGCAGTACTGAAAAATTGTCGGCCTCTATCGCTTTGAGAAA
>JBGPFL010000280.1:0-6557 GCA_041483295.1 Blastocatellia bacterium
CCCAACCGCGAACAAGCCGGCCCCCATCAAACCAAAGAAGTGCAGCGGCCTGTTCGAGTATCGTGTCAGCAGTATCACGGTCAGCAAACTGAAAATACCTCCGATAACTCGATTGAAACCATAGCGTGACCGTCCGTGATCCCGCGGAGCGTGCTCGATCTTGACCTCACCCAATCGAAACCCCCGATAGCTGGCCAGCACGGGAATGTAGCGATGGCGCTCTCCGCAAATCATCACTTCATCGAGCACCTCGCGTCGATAGCATTTGAAGCCGCAGTTGATGTCGTGAAGCCGTACCCCCGTGAGTTTCGCCGTGCTCCAGTTGTAAAGCCTCGACCCGAGCCTCCGGGTCAGCTTATCGTGACGCTGATGTCGCCAACCCGAAACAAGGTCGAAACCTTCTCCCAGCTTGCTCATTAGCACCGGCAGTTGCTCGGGGAGGTCCTGAAGGTCCGCGTCCATCGTCACAATTATCTCGAGGCGCGCATAGCGAAAGCCCGCGGCGAGCGCAGCCGACTTGCCGAAGTTGCGGCGAAACCGAATGTACCTCACGGACGGATCGAGCGCCCGCAGTCGCTGAATTGTCTTAATCGAACCGTCGATGCTTCCGTCGTCAACGAAAATGATCTCGTACGGCGTGTCCATCTCACGAAGCACGGCCGCCAGCCGACAATGCAGTTTCTCGAGAACCGGCTCCTCATTGAGCAGAGGTATCACTACCGAGATCGAGGGCGAGCCGGCCGCGTTTCCTGTGTTTTGGTCCAGCATTGTGATTGATCTTCGAAGCAGCGGGTATAAAAATATGCCAGATATCAGGTGAATACAAATCGAATCGGAGGCGCCTTTGGTGTCCCACGTTGCGATACGCCGGTATCTGAACGCAGAAGGTAGCCTCTTGCCGGGACAGATTTACAGGTAAATCTTCCTGAGTAGTTCGGTCACTCAGCAGTCCGGCGCGTAGCGGTTCAAGCCTAACTTGTAGTCCAGGCGGTTTGAGCGAGCCAAATGACGAACGAATAGTTATCCGCAGCATTGCGTGCCAGGCTCATTAACCGGAGTGCGTCAGTTTCTTTGAGCTTGAAAGAGCGCTCCACGGCAGGGCGGGCAGACGTTGCGCGGAGGCGGTTCCTTCGCGCAACCTTCGCGGCTGCTACGCGGTTTCCCGCAGCTCTCTTATTCGACTGTGGCTTGTGTGTCCCGTATCCGGCTTGAGGATATCAGCTTTCACGATTTCGACAAGCCAGTCTTGTTTATCTTCATGGGTTCCCCCGAGGCGAAAGACACACCAATCATGACGCAGCAATCGAGCCGGCAAGAGCTTCTGCAGGCGTCCGCCTTGAAGCCGGGGACCGAACAACGTCACAAGGAGTCAACCGGCAGATCTGTCTTCTCTAGTACTGGGGATACGATCTGCTTCGTCACCTCGGCGTGGCGACCTGCGCCTCCATGACCAGGCCTAAACGTCGATGCTCGGAGATTGCCTTCAGAGTGATGATCACGTCGTCATACGAGAGTTCAGTTGTAGTCCTGCGGCCCTCGATCTTTTCGGCGTGCCGCGCTACGTCGTTTAGCGACAGGACTCCCTCGATCACGCCATCACCGTTCACCACGGGAAGACGTCGCACCTTCCCTTTTCGCATTGTCTCCAGGGCAGCGTGTATGTCGTCGTCGGGAGTACAGTCATGGAGGTCTCTGGACATGGCCTCGCCGACCTGAATATCTGAGGGAATTCTGTTCGTGGTTCCCGCTGCCATTGCGAGGTCGCGATCGGTGATCATCCCGATCACCTTTCCGCCGTCGCCAATCACCGGAAGTATGCCGCAGTCGCCTTCCCACATAATGCTTGCCGCTTCGGCAAGATTCGTTTCGGGCCGGCAACTCTTCACTGCTTCGCTCATAATGTCCTGGACTCTCATAGTGAATCTCCTGTTTAAGCCGTCGGTCTACTTTGGACAAGAGACGAGGAGCACTCGTTCTCTTGATCAAGATGTGGGGGCATCCCTTACCACTTCTGTTTGACTCCAGAGCTTGCCTGAGACACATATGCTGACTGCTCGCTCCGACAAAGCAATAGGTATGCCGGGCAGTCAATACTCGATTTCATTGTTGATCGTGTTGTTGGGTAGACAAATCCGGGCCAAGATACCCACTACCTTGTGCAAAAATGCCCATCCTCTGTCACCCTTTTCCCTAACCGGGTTGGGCGCCGAGCGAGGTAATCGCGCGATGGCCGGACGGGAATCGCAAAGCAGGGACCCTGAATTACTCTTGTGGGATCGGCACTTTCCCCCGGATCACATCGACCGAGCAAGGCGCATGCATCGCCACGGCTTCGGAGACGCTTCCCATCAGTATCCGATTCAACCCGCGCCTGCCGTGGGATCCTAGTACAACGAGGTCGGCGCCCCAGTCTCTGGCCTCGTCCACGATCGACGCCTTGGCTCCATCAGTCAATACCGCGCTGGAGGCCTTTAAACCCGCTTCGCGCATCATTTTCTTGCTTGCCTCCAGATATTCATGCGCTTGCCGGGAGTGCTCTTCGAGCAGAGGACCCGCGTCCCCGGCCGCGAACCAGGGATCTGCTGCCGGCACGATTACCTTCACGGAACAGACCACTTTCACTTCGGTTCCCTCGGGCCAAGGACGTGAAGCAACCGAGCGGGCGGCAGCCGCCGAATGCTCTGAGCCATCAGTTGCCAGCAGGATACGCATACCGGTTCGCCCCACAACGCTCCGCTCTCGTACGATTTCGACCGAGCAATGTGCGCTGCGGACGACGCTCTGGGCTACGCTGCCCAAGAGGAAGCGAGAGATACCGCTGTGGCCATGAGATCCCACGACAATGAAGTCAGGATCCCACTCCCCGGCATACCCAATTATGCTCGTCGGGGGATAGCCTTCTGTGACAGCCGTCGTGACCTCGACCCCCTCGCGAGTGAGGCGTTTGGCGGCGTCCTTTACCAGGACTTCGGCTGCACGAGCCTCCGCGTCGGTAACGGGCCCAACGCCTCCGATACCCGAGGGGAAGGCAAACAGGTCCAGAACGTTGATAACGCAGATAACCGCGTTCGGCCAGGGACGCGCCGCCACTTCGTTTAGCACGACCTCGGATGAAGGTGAAGAATCTATCGCGACCAGTATCTTCATGGCTTCTCTCCTTTCAGCCACAACAGCAGAAAACATATACGCCGTTCGCTGAGAGAGTACCAGGCGGAGCGTTCCGAGTTTCGAGTTTCGCGTTTCGGGTCTCGCGTTCGGTCTGTCTTGGTACGGCATTGCCCATCACCAAGAGCGCATAAGAACCCGAAACCCGAAACCCGAAACCCGAAACGATATCCGGGTTTCTTGCGTCTGCCCGCAATCGCGTGCAAAATTGCCGATGTCCGACAGTTCAGAAGAGGCGATCAATGGAACATGCCCATACACCAGAGGCCATCAAGGCGAGACTTTCGGCCGGGCCGGGTCACAGCTACTTGCGCGACTTCGTATACGGCGGCATAGACGGAGCGGTCACGACCTTTGCCGTCGTTTCAGGGGTTGTAGGTGCGCAGCTATCGGCGGGCATCATTCTGGTAATGGGGATCGCCAATCTTATAGGCGACGGCTTTTCAATGGCGGCAAGCAACTATTTGGGCACGAAGGCGGAGCGCGACGACTTCGACCACATCGAGGCCATAGAGCACCGTCATATAGATATGGATCCGGACGGCGAGCGCGAAGAGGTGCGCCAGATCTTCGCGGAGAAAGGTTTTCAGGGGCAAGACCTGACTAGAGTGGTCGAACTGATCACCTCGAACCGTAAGATATGGGTGCGAACAATGCTAACCGAGGAGTATGGCCTGCCACACCAGGTCCGCTCCGCCTGGCTTGCAGCGGTCAGCACCTTTGGCGCATTCCTGATATGCGGATTGGTGCCGCTCATTCCTTTCCTGTTCAAGGTTTCTAATGCCTTTCCGCTGGCGGCCGTTTTGACGGGAGCCGTCTTCTTTGCGATCGGCTCGGTAAAGAGCATCTGGTCGACGATTTCGTGGTGGAGATCGGGGCTGGCGACCCTCACCGTGGGAGGGATAGCCGCCGGGTTGGCATACGTAGTCGGAGTGCTGCTGAAAGGGCTCGCTTAGGGGGATAGGATTTAGGATTTAGGATTTAGGATCTGGCCACAATGCCCTCAAAGATGCTTCGCCGAGACGATCCCTTCAGGCTGCGGAAGACCTACGTTCTTGCCACCAGGACACAAAGGGCCACGAAGAACGTAAGGTAAACTGCTAAATCCCAGATCCTAGATCCTCGCCCCCCAAGCGTGACTTCCATCTTTCCATCTTCACCCAAAACAAGCTAAGATATCATCATCACAGGCAAGCGCCGGATCCCGTTTCATGTTATTGAAGGTATAGCCACCGCCGCGATTAGGGGATGTCGATTCTCCGGCTCCTGTGAATTCCTGTTTCCGTCACACCCCGCGACGGGAGGATACCAGAGCCGGAAGGAACAGTCTGGAAACGAATGAGGGAGTCGGCACTGAAAATAAGTGGTTCTAAGAAGCTTGTGACTTGAGAACTGCCGTCGCAAACCGTGAGACTTCTTTGCGGGGCGTTCAAGGGCGGGTCAGTAAGGCTCGAGAAGAGGTTCGTCATGAAGAACTACGATAAGATGAGCGATTCTCAGCTAGACGAGGCACTCAGGTCGCTTCAGGCGGCCGACAAGACGGCCTTGTCGGATCAGCAGAATGACGACCTTGCGAGTGTAGTGCACAATCTCGAGGTCCATCAACTGGAGCTGGAAGTGCAGAATCGGGAATTGATGGAGACCCGGCATGAGCTCGAAGTGTCACGCAATGGCTACCTGAATCTGTACGATTTTGCCCCAACCGGTTACATGACCCTGGACGAGAAGGGCTGCGTCCGGGAGATGAACTTGACCGGCGCGGCGATGCTCGGCAGGGATCGGACGCGATTGATTGGCAAGCCGTTTGTCGTCTTTGTGACGCCGAGTGATGCGGGCCGGTTTCTGGACCACATTAATCGTTGCCAGAAAACTACGGATAAGGTGGTTACGGATCTCAGTTTGGAGGTGCGAGGCGGACGTTCCATCTACGTCCAACTTCAGAGCATTCCCGTCGAAGGCAACGAACGCCGCGAGCACCGCCGGATCCTGTGCAGGACTGCTATCACCGACATTTCCGAACGCAAGGCGATGGAGCAGGCAATGCGCGACAGCGAGGAGCGCGCCCGTGCGCTGCTCGATGCCATTCCCGACTTGATGTTTCGAACAAGCAGCGACGGGACTTGTCTCGATTTTCGGATTGATAAAACCAGCCGCCAGAAGATATCACCCGAGGAGGTAATAGGCAGGAGCATCCTTGATGTCGGTCTGCCCGCCGGTACGGCCGAAAAGTCCCTCGAATATATTCAGCTGGCTCTCGAAACCGGGCGCGCCCAGGTCTTCGAGTATTCGATTTCGGCGGCTGACGGGATTCGCCATTACGAGGCTCGCGTAGTTGCCAGCGGCGACGATGAAGTCGTTGTGATCGCTCGGGACATTACAAACTATAAGCGAGCCGAAGCAGCCCTTGTAGAGAGCAAGGAACAGTTGGCGAGCGTAATCGGAGCGATCACGGACGGAATCATCACCACTAACGAGGACCTGCTAATCATTGTGTTCAACCGGGCAGCCGAGAGTCTCTTTCGCTGCTCAGCCGCCGAGGCGATAGGGCAGCCCATCGAGCGGTTCATCCCGGGCTGCTTCAACGCTGCTTATCGAGACGACGGCCACGCACTGGACAAAACTACCGTCAAGCCGGACCCGACCGGCTCCCGGCGTCTCACCATCGGGCGTCGCGCCGACGGCGAGGAATTTCCCCTTGAGGCATCTATCTCGCAAGTCGAGGTGGGCGCCAAGAAGCTCTATACCATCATTCATCGGGAATCAACTGAAGCGCCTAAGCCGGCAAGCGCTTGAGCGAACAGACGGCGCTGCCCTGACCGGGGCGCCTTCGGCGTTCCACGTGAATCACTTGCTCGCGGGCACGCAACTCCGAAAAAACGAGGAAATACCCTCCTTGCCCCATTCCCCTGACACAAGCAATTTCGACGGGGCCATCGAAAAGCAACCGGCCCGATACCAATAACGGCCATCGAGCATCAGCGATGAAGCGCGCCGTCTAAGAAACCCGCTGAAGAAGGTACGTCGAACGCTGCGCACAACGTTGACGTGCCCGCACTCACTTGATACTCACCGGCTCTTTCGTCTATATACACATGCGCCTACTTCATGCCCCCGATTTGTGCGAGCTAGTTGTTATGGCGATGTTGAGAGAGATGAGGAGACGCTCCCGCGTCTTTGTTACGGCTGTTATCCTCGTGGCGGCACTCGACCTGATGAGTTCGCCACCTGATTTCTACGCTCAGGTGCCGGCTTCATCACACGGTTGGAAAGCCGGCGTTGCCAGGATTGTCATAACGCCGAAGCATTCGCTCTGGATGGCAGGCTATGCCTCGCGAGCTAAGCCCTCGCAGGGCAAGCTTCAGGATCTTTACGCCAAAGCGCTCGCCCTGGAA
>JBGPFL010000281.1:0-6552 GCA_041483295.1 Blastocatellia bacterium
CAGTCGGGGAGAGATGGACGATTACCGCGGCGAGTTTCACCGACACTAACGGCAACGAGGTGGATATCACGACTCCGCTGGTCAGAAAGAAATGAACGTGAGGGAGCACTCCCTCGCTGGGCCGCGCTAACTCCGCCGACTATCCTTTATCAACCGAGAAACGGTCGCACCGTTGTCGCCACAAGATATGTATCAAAGCGCGCGGGCTACATCGCAGTGGCCCGACTCGTAAGCCCGAGTTCGATGGTTGTGCTAGCATCGTAAGCGATCCGCTAAAGGTGGAGGGTTTTCTATGAAATCATTGGTATTTGTTTTGCCTTGTGGGTACTGACAAGCGTCAGTGCGTTGGAGGCGCAAAGTACGACTGCCAATCAGAGACAAGATGGCGCGGAGCGAGTTTCCGGCACTCCGATCACCATTGGCGAGACAATCCGAATCACATCAAAGCGACCCGGCGAGGAACGAATGGAAGACCGGCAGATAACCGCTCTCACCCACATGATGAACGCCGTCAACGCTGGCGAGGCTCGGCGCTACGCGAGGCTCTACGCGCAAGACGCCGTGATCACCATCTACGGAGGCGGCGAGCTCAAAGGACGCGACGCCATCGAGCAATACGAGGTCAAGCTCCTGCAGGAGTTTCCTGGTACCCGCCTCGCGTTCTACTCCATCTGGCAGAAAGGCGCCTTGGCCGTCGTCCACTATGCGGTCAACGGCAGGACTCCCGGCGGCCAGTCGATGGGGCATGAAGGCCTCCTCTTCTACCGATTTCATCCATCGGGACTCATTGAGGAGGAGCACCGGTATTTGGACAGCCTGACGCCTATGGCCCAGATGGGCATGCTCGGCGCGACTCCCACGCGCGCCCTTCCGACACTTCCGACCGAGCTGAAAGTGCACGTGGCGAGAAGTTCGCCTGAAGAGGAAGTGAACGTTGCGATCGTGAGGGCGAGCTTCGCAGCACAGGATTCGAAGAATGAATCGGCGTTTCTCGCGGCCATCGCCGACGACGCCGTGCTCGACGAGCTGATCCACCCGCAGCCGTTCATCGGAAAGCGGAACGTGAAGACCTGGTTTTCTACCTGGACCAGGGCGGTTCCCGACGCGACCACGGAGATCACAGCCATGCTCGGCGTAGGCGAATTTGTTCTTGTGAAGACCGTCGTGCGCGGCACACTGAAAGGCCCACTTGGCCGCCTGGTGGCGTCGAACAAGCCATTTGCAGTTCATCGGGCTGCGATCGTTCAGCTGAAAGATGGGAAGCTCACCCATGTCTCCGGCTTCATGAACGGCAAGGAGCTCGCCGAAGCCGTTGGCCAGTGGCCTCTGCCGATTGCGAAATAGCACTGAGTGTGTCGACTTCCATACGTTGGCTTGAGGAGAAACTCATGTTGAAAGCTGGGTACGTTCTGGTGCTTTGGGTTGTTGCGGGTAGCCTCGTCGCGGTTCCGATTCCAACAGCGACGCGGCAGTTCACCGATGCAGTCAATCTCGAACAAACCTCTGAAACTTCGGCCAACGTCAGCATGGGCGATCTGGACGGCGATGGCGATCTCGATCTTGTGCTGGCGAAGGGACGTCATTGGCCACTACATGATCGCGTACTTCTTAACAACGGCAAGGGTGAGTTTACTGTGGCGCGAAACCTCGGAGATACGCCGGATAGAACTTATTCAGCCGTTCTCGCCGATCTGGACGGCGATGGTGATCTCGATGTCCTGGTCAGTAACGACGAGCCCGACAATAAGCTGGTCTATCTCAACGATGGGAAAGCGAACTTCCGCGTTTCAGGAACCTGGGGTGATCCCAAGTGGCCGACAAGAAATGCGGCGGTAGCGGATCTGAACGGTGATCACAAGCCGGATATTATCGCCGCCAACAGAGGAAGCGCGAGTTACGTTTGCCTGAATGATGGTCGAGGTAACTTCAATAGTCGGGACTGGATCGTCATACCGGCAGAGTCAGCCACCACCATTGTGGCTGCCGATTTCAATCGAGATGGCTTCATTGACCTGGCTGTGCCACACCGTGATGGTGGGCAAAGCTTCGTTTACTTCAACGATGGCAAAGCAGGGTTCACCAAAACCAGGCCGTTCGGTCCTCCCACCTCCGCGGCTCGCACGGCGGCAGCGGGCGACCTGAATGGTGATGGCTGGATCGATCTTATCGTCGGTGATGAGAGACTTGGCTCCTTCGTGTACCTGAACGACGGCCATGGCGGATTCGACAGCGGTTTTCCGCTAGGTGAGAAAAAGCTCGTACCCTATGCCATCGCAATCGGTGACATGAACCGCGATGGGAAGGCGGATGTCGTCATTGGGTATGTGAGCGCACCCGGATCCGTTTTCTTCAACGACGGCACCGGGCGCAGCTTCGAGCAAGTACGCTTCGGGGATGGGAAGGGAGAGGTGTATGGACTTGCTCTCGGCGATCTGAACGGGGACGGTTATCCGGACATCGCCGCCGCTCGAAGCGACGCGCCTAATGTCGTGTACTTCAGTGGAAAGTGATCCCTTGCCAAACAGCTACTGGGGGCCGAACGTATTAAGACTTCGCGTGGCGCGGTGGTGCCGAAGGGAAGGGTCAGGCTTTAGTTTGTTGACATTTGCGTCTCCTATGCCGAAAGGGGTCTGACGCCGCCGCGCCAAGTTTGGTGGGTCCCACTTGCGCGCGGGCAAAACGAGGTACATCATTCCTACTTCAGTCAGCCGCGTGGTTGGCGAGGGCGAGAAGCCGCCGTCGCGATGGCGCTGACGTATGAGAAGGGAGCGGCGGCGTGCACGAGGCGACCCACCGCACAACTCCCGATCCAGCAGAGCGCGCGAAGTCGCTTCTTTCTTCACTCGGTCGCGTCCTATGAGCCGTTCTCTTTCGCCGTGCCCCAGCTGATCGTATCGTTATGCCGACGCGGCCGCGACGAAATTGTAAATGAGGAGGCAAAGCTAAAACACACAAGCGATGAGCGATGTTCTGGTCAGGATCAAACGAGCAGTGTTGGCAGGACGCTATGTTTTCAGCGAAAAAGCCAGGCTGGAAATGGAAGCTGATCGACTCGAAGAAATGGACATCGCAGAATCCATTCTGAATGCCGTGGCAATCTACAAGAAGATACGCTCGACGAGTCCGTCTCGCAGAAAGGCGAAGGAATACCTCTACATCATTCAGAGTCCAAATCTGGATGGGGTCGCCATCTACACGAAAGGCAAACTTGTGCGAGAAGCTGGTGAAGAGACCTACTACTTTCTGCTCTCGTCCAAGAGCGCCTTATAACGGAGTGGAAAAAGCGATGATAAAAATTACGATCTGCCCGACGTGCGATAGCGACAAAATCCAAAAAGTGCGTCGTAATTGGACAGGCAAGGTGCAAAGTAAAACATACACCGTTCCGAACCTGGAATATTACGAATGCCCAGACTGTGGTGAGAAAGTCTATGACCGGGAGGCAATGCAAAAAATAGAAGCGCGTTCTCCGGTTTTCTCTAAAAGGCAAACAAGGAAAAGCGCCTAGGGAATCCCAAAGCAGCGTTAGAACCGCGTGAGACCCTTGCAGCCAGCGACCTCAACAACACATACTGCACGCAGGATGATCATCGTTGGTATCATATGGCTTCGAAATGTCATTGATAAACTGGCGTGGAAGCACAAGGTCACTACAGACGAGGTCGAAGAGGTCTTTAATCGCGGTCCGCGTTACCGTTTTATCGAAAGTGGCGATGTAGAAGGCGAGCACCTCTACACAGCTATGGGGCGGACCGAAGCTGGTCGTTACTTGATGTCTACTATATTCATAAGGCTACAGGTGAAGCATTGGTGATCAGCGCGAGGGATATGACCAAGAGTGAAAGAAGACTGTATGGCAGAAGTAAGAGAGAGCGCATGCCAATACCTGATCGCTTCAAGAGCATTGAAGAGGCTGGAGAGTTTTGGGACAGCCATGACTTAGGTGATTATTGGGATTTCACCGAGGAAGCACATTTTGACGTGGACATCCAGCGACGAGTCTTTCTGACGGCTCTGGAACCGGCGTTGGCGAAAAAGCTGACCGACTACGCACGCAGGCAGGGTGTATCCACCGAAACGCTCATCAATGTCTGGTTGAGTGAGAAACTGGCAGACGGCCCACAGACCTAGTACCAGCGTTCGTGCGTTTTCGCCGACAGCCCGCCTCCAACTCACGCGTGCAGCAGCGAGCATCCCCTCGACGGCGGAATTAAAGAGGCGGTGGATCATGCATCAAGAGTAAATGGATGGGAAGCCTCGCCGACAGACTGGGCAAGTCCAGCAATACGGGTCACTAGTTGATCGCATCGGAGACAGGTCGCGCACTCCCGTTCCGCGTATAAGCCTGATGGCCCGCCTGCAGCTTCTCGGAGTGCGATCCCAAGACCTGCAAGAATGCCTGGGCGGCGTGTGAGTGAGCGTCGGTCCGTCGCCTCACAACCCAGAGGCTGCGCTCGAAGGAGAATCCTTCCACCGGAACGACCGCCAACTCACCGCGCGCTATCTCTTCTTGCACACACATCAGAGGCACGAAGCCGATGCCAAGGTTCATGCCGACAAATTTCTTCACCGTCTCGATTGTGGCAATCTCAATTGTTATGTTGAGCGGCGTTTGAAACCTGCGAAACGCCTCGATCACCTTCTTGCGCGAAGGCGACTGCGCATTGTGGCCGACGAAGGCTTCCCCTCCGAGCTCCTTGACGTGCACCCGACCGCCGGCCGCCAGGCGATGCTCGGGAGAAACAATGAGTACCAGCTCGTCGCGCATGATCAGACTGCTCTCGAGGTCCGCGTCTTCGGGAATGAACGAAAGAATCGCGAAGTCGAGATTTCGCTGCCGAAGCTCGTAAGGCAGTTTATTTGAGACGTGACGAAATACTTCGATCTTGATCTTCGGGCATTGCTCCCGGAACAGAAGAATGAGTTTAGGCAAGAGGTAGAGACTGGTGCTCTCGTTGGCGCCGATGCGCAGGCGGCCGCTCTGCAATGAGTGCAGGTCCTGCAAGGCGATAACCGTCTCGTCGCGCAGGTTGATAAGGCGCCTCGCGTGCTCATAAAGGACCTCGCCCATACTGGTGAGCGCATAATCGCTCCGGTTCGATCGGTCGAAAAGAGGCGCGCCCAGTTCTTGTTCCAGTCTGCGAAGGGCCATGCTGACTGCGGGCTGAGTGCGAAACACGCGGGCAGCAGCCCTGTGAAAGCTGCCCTCCTCAACCATCGCCACGAACATCTCAAGCTGCATTAACTCCATACAGACTCCCGATTGCAGATTGCCCGATTGCGGATTGTGGATTTCGGATTGCCGATGGTTTGGTCAATACGAGATACCCAGGTACCTGCCGCCTCCCGCAATCCCTAATCCGCATTCCACAATCCGCAATCCCAAATCCGCAATCCCAAATCCGCAATCCCAAATCCGCAATCCGCAATCTAAAAGGTTTCTGCCGGTTGGCGGCTGACATACCGGAGCCAGCCGCGATACCGCGGCTCAGTTCCCGAGGTCGCGGCAAAGAAGACCCGCTGAATCTTCTCCGTGATAGGTCCCCGCGCGCCGCTGCCTATCCGTGCCTCATCGACTTCGCGGATAGGCGCTACCTCGGTTGCAGTGCCGGTAAAAAATGCTTCGTCGGCCATCAGCAGGTCGTCGAGCCACAACTCTCTAACTTCAACTTCGAGTCCCAGATCACGCGCTATTTCGATAACCACATCTCGCGTAATCCCCAGCAATATCGAAGACCGCTCGTCGTTTGTCAGCAACCTGCCGTCGCGAACTATGAACAGGTTCTCGCCCGAGCCTTCCGCGATCGTGCCGTCGGCATTCAGCAATAGTCCCTCGTCGTAACCCTTGCTGAAGGCCTCTCTCACGGCAAGTAGAGAGTTCAAGTACTGTCCGCAGGCCTTCGCTGTCGCGGGCATCATTCGCGACCCGAACTTCTCCCACGACGAGACGGTCACTCGAACTCCGGTCTCCTGCGCTTCGGCGCCAAGATAAGCGCCCCAGGGCCAGGTCAGGATCGCCATATCAACCGGACAGTTGCGCGGGTGCACCCCCAGCGTGTCGCTCCCGAAAAAACAGATCGGCCGGACGTAACAACTCCTGAAGCCGTTGCGCTCGATGACCTCACACACCGCGTCTTCAATCTCCTCGCGGGTGTACGGTATCTCCATCGAATAGGCCGCCGCGGAAGCAAACAGCCTTTCAAGATGTTCATCCATGCGAAACACCGCAGGCCCATCGGCCGTCTCATAACATCGCATCCCTTCAAAGACGCCGCTGCCATAGTGAAGCGCGTGAGCCGATACGTGTACGCTGGCTTCGCTCCAGGGGATGATTCGGCCGTTCTTCCATATCCATTTCGATTGATCAAATGACACAGGTTACCTCCCGAGATCATTGCCTACTCGTGGTCAGCATTACTGTTACTAGCTTCCTGACAAGTCTATCCTCTGCGTACCTCTGCGTCCTCTGCGGTTGAATCCCTTCCGGAGGTCGACCACCGCAGAGGACGCAGAGGTACGCAGAGGTCTCGAACGCAATCAAGTTGCAATCTC
>JBGPFL010000282.1:0-6544 GCA_041483295.1 Blastocatellia bacterium
CTAACGTCCTCATCGTGCTCGACAGATCACGCATCACGCATCACGCATCACGGATCACGCATCACGCATCACGTATCACGCATCACGAATCACGCATCACGAATCACGCATCACGAATCACGCATCACTCCTAAGGCAGCACCTCCCCTTGGCCGGTCAATCCGCTGACCGTTTCCAGCCCCTCGAACGCGACCGCGAGCAGTTCAACCTCGCGACTCTCTCCTGGTCCCAGATTGAGCGCCTCCCCCTGCTCGGCCGCTTGCCTCAGCACCGGCATAGTCACGCAGGGCTCGAGCGCCATGTTGTAGGTCGCGCTCCACCAGGGATAGTCTCTTCCCCCTCGATAGACCTGCCAATACCAGAGCACCTTGAATACGTCGGCCGGATAGCGAAGGCCGAAGCCGACTCCCAGAGCGCCATTCGTGACTGCATACCAGCCGTCGGTTATGCCCTCAAGAAAGATCATGTCCTGAGACTCAATCTTCGGATTGGGAGTTCGCGACAGATCGATGGCGCCGCCGTCGCGGCCTTCGGCGATCGGCCATACGCCGAGCTGATCGCCCTTCAACAGGGAAGTGGCAGTCGTATACTCTCCAAGCGTGCGAATGCGGCAGGCGGGCACGTGCACCCTGCAGTGCTCGTCGATGAAGGGCCATCCAAGCACCGGGTGGTGACCCCAACTGAAATCGACCTTTTGCCCTCCCTCGTTTGTGAGCCGCTCGTGAATTCGCAGAACCCCTTCATTGCGCCGGAGGCCTATGGTCTTGATCAAGTGAAAAGGCGTCCGAACGGTGCGAACTTCGAAGCGAACCTCAATCTCATCAGGGTCATCTTTGGTGATGCTGTACCGCCACGGAAGAAATGCAACCTCTCCGTGCTGGCCTATTTCGGCCCCTTGATGCACGGACAGGTTTCCGCAATTTGGGAACAGCTCCTGCCACCCGCCTTCGTAGTAGTCCATAAACGCGCCGGCAGCTCGATAACTCGTCGGAACGTATGGAGCGCGCATCCCGATCCACGAACGCCACATGAAATCGACGTCGCGCGGTTTGTATAGAAACTCATATATGTCGCTGCCTTTATCCGCGGCGATTGATACGCGCAGCTTTTCGTTCTCGAGCGCGACACAGCGGTAGCCATGATAGACAAACTCGGTTACGCGGCATCCGTAGTTGCGATTGTGATGATAGGTCTGGTAGCTCATCTGGGTTCTTACTCGCCGGGCGAAAGATTATCACGGGAGGTGCGAGGTGTCAGGTGTCAGGGGTCGGGGGTCGGGGGTCGGGGGTCGGGGGTCGGGGGTCGGCTTGTATTGTCGCAGCGAGTCTGACAACCAATGGTAAGCTGTCAGCTAGCGCAGATACTTCGCCGGGTCGGTCATACCGGCTTCTGCGAATCCTTTCAGTCTGAGCAAACAGCTATCACATCTCCCGCAGGCCAGTCTCTCCGGCGTCGGGTCATAGCAACTGTGAGTAAGAGAGTAGTCGACTCCAAGCTGCAGGCCAGTTCTTATGATCTCGGCCTTGGTCATTGCGATTAGGGGGGTGTGAATCTTGAGGCGCATTCGCCCATCGACGCCGGCTCTAGTGCCCAGGTTCGCCATGCATTCGAACGCCGCGATGTACTCGGGGCGGCAGTCAGGATAGCCGCTGTAGTCGAGTGCGTTCACGCCGATGAAAATGTCCTGAGCGGCAATCGCTTCGGTCCACGCCAGCGCGAATGACAGGAAGATCGTGTTGCGAGCGGGCACGTAGGTCACAGGTATGCCGGTCGACAGATCTTCTGCAGTCCGATCTCGCGGCACGTCGATATCGTCGGTGAGCGCTGAGCCACCTATCGAGCGCAAGTCTATGTCGACTATTAAGTGCTGCTCGACGCCGATGGCCCCGGCTACACGACCGGCACTCTCCAGCTCGATGGCATGCCGCTGCCCGTAGCGAAAAGAGATCGCATAGACGCAATAGCCTTCGGACCGCGCGATGGCGAGGGCAGTCGCGGAATCAAGGCCTCCGCTTAACAGGACAACAGCTCTCGTTTTATCGATCATTCGATAGTTGCCCTCCCCGCTTTCGGCCACCACAGTGATTGCAGGGAATTTCGCATTTCGCATTTCGCATTTCGAATTTCCCTTTTCTACTTCCCGCTGCTCACCGCTTCTGTCGCCAGAACATCGTAGAATGCATTCAAGTACACGCGCTTGGGTTTCTGCGCGAGCTTTACCTGAAACACTTCTGGCGTGCCGCCGCGTACCGCAACCTGGCCCAGTCGCGCGCTCTTGCCGCCTTCGAAATCCAAATAGATCCCGACCAGGCTCTTGAAGCGTTCCGACACGTCGCTCTGTTTGAGAGTCCCCGACAGCACGACCTTGCCGTCCGATTCTGGGGTCAGCGTGTACTCCAACCGGTATCGCGGTATCTCGGTACCGTAGACCCAGTCGTTGAAGAACCAATCCATCTTCCGATTGCGGTCCAGGTCCATCAGCGGTTTCATGTGCCGTTCCACTACCGGTTTGAAGGTCTCCGTCGAAGCGTTCTGATGGAGATAGCTCTTGACGAAGTCCCTCATCATCGCCTTGAAGTCCTCGTCACCGGTCTTCACGTCCCACATCATCATCCGCAACATGTGCAGAATGTAACTCCCCTTGGGGTAGA
Organism: Blastocatellia bacterium; assembly: GCA_041483295.1. Lineage (GTDB taxonomy): Bacteria > Acidobacteriota > Blastocatellia > UBA7656 > UBA7656 > DASYSA01. The sequence goes on from JBGPFL010000282.1 coordinate 2,652, forward strand.
TGATTCGGTTGTATGCCCCCTCCGTCTTGAAGGTATTCAACCGCAGCCCCATCCAGATCGGCCCGGCATCGTTAGGGCGGCGTCCGTACTCGTTCTTCTCGAGAATCGTGTCGCGCGCGTGTTGCCAGAACCTCAGGTACTTGTCCGTGTTCTTTTCGGTATATTGCAGAAAAAGCCCCGCGGAAAAGTCGGCAAAACCTTCCGATAGCCACTGGTCGTGAAAAGAAGACCAGCCCACCATATGGCCCCACCACTGATGGGCGACCTCGTGTGGAGTCACCTCCTGAATGAATTCAGCAAAGCGGGTGGTCACACCCATCATCCCCCAGCGCTGGGTCGAATCGAGGAACGCGCTGATGGGCAAGTCGACCAGCGTCGGCCACGACTGGCCGAAGTTGAACTCCGGCTGCTGCGTGATCGCTATGCGGCCGTAGGGAGCTGGCCCAAACCAGTCGGTGAAGATGCGGATCGAGTTCTGCGCCTCGACAATCGCTTTCTCGGTCATGCGAGTCGGCGTCATACCGCCGATGTCCTCAAGCTCTTTCATGTAGCCCGGCAATTCTTCGGCCGCTCCGGGAATGCTAACCCGTGTAACGCGCAGGTTCGGAAGCAAGCCGAAGCTCAGCAGGCGGTCGCCATCGGTTGTCGTCGCGCGAGACTCACCCGTCGCTTCGTTGCGAACTGTGATCTGCGCACCGGCGATTACTGCGCCCTTTGGGTCTTTGATTGTGCCGCTGAGGACGCCGGCTGGCGCAATGAAGGCCAGCGAGTTGATGCTGATTGAACAGAAGAGTGTTAGCGAGAGGAGAAGACGGCTTTTCATCCAATGCCCCCCAATGGTTTAGTGAGATTCGAAGAGGCCAGAACGTTGATCAAAAGTATTTTGACCGGGCGTTATGCTGGCGCTCGATCTCTTCGAGTATCGTCTCGGGCGAAAGCCCATCGGTCGCGATGCCCAGCTTCGCAGCGATTGAGTGAGCTATTCGCATCGCTAACATTTGGCGATTGGGATCGCCCAGCTCGTAGCGGCGCTTGAGAAATGTCTCCACCGCTCGCAGATCGTGTTCGTTCAGCAGCCGGGTGTCGGCGTTGAAGGGGGCCGCGGTAGCACGTTCGAGTCTGCGCTGTTCGATCTCTGATATGTTCATGATCTCGCTGAGGGAAGGAGCTTCGGTTGCACGCTCCTTAACCACAACCGTACCGGCGACAAAGTCGCCGACTCGCTTGGAACGCGCGCTGAAGATTATCGAGATCACTCCGATTGCGTACGACAGCGCAGGCTGCATGTCTATCAGGAGCCGAAGCAGATTTCTGACGAACACCTCGAAGAACCTCACCGGCCGGCCGTCCTCTCGCACTACTCGGAGCCGCATTAGCCGTTTGCCCGGCGTCTGTCCGTTCCACAGCGTTTCAAACAGGACGAAGTAGCCCCAGTAAATCGCAAAGACGGCAAATACCCCGAGTCCGAGCGCCCAACTCCCCGCCGAGACCAGCCGGCCCACCCTGGTGAACCCGTCTGCGGCGGTCAGGGCCAGGATCACACCCAGCAGTAGGACTGCCTGAATCAAGTGATCGATTGCAGCGGCGAGGAAGCGATTGCCGACGTTGGCCAACACGTAGTGCAGTTCAACGCGCTCTGGGGTCTCTATGACTAGTTCGTCGTCGAGCATACCGGTGTGGCAGAGAGCTTGATCCCATCCGTGCAACTTCCGAAAGTTGAGCCACGGATTGAAGTCTCTGTTACTTCGTCTGCTTCGTCTCGACAAGCCCCAATACGAGTGATAGGACTTGCTGGTGTGTCCCGTCAATTGGTTGAGCCGCATCGAGTACGCGAAAGCGCTCGGGCTCGGTCGACGCAAGCTTGAGATAGCCATCGCGGACACGCACGTGGAAGTCCAGCTTCTCTTCGTCGAACCGAGTCATTCCCGGCTCGAATCCGAAGCGTCCTTCACCCGTGACTCTCGCGTCAAGCCGCGCTTGAGCCTGCCTGGGATCCAGATCAAAGAGAATCGTAAGGTCGGGAGCCAGGCCGCCGGTCGCGAGGCGGTTCACGTTGTCTATTATGTCGAGGTCCAGTCCGCGCCCGTAACCTTGAAAGGCGACCGTCGAGTCGGCGTAGCGATCGGAGATCACGATGCGACCGGCTCCGAGCGCAGGCCTGATCACTTCGGCTACATCCTGTGCGCGATCCGCCGCCATCAGAAAGAGTTCCGCTGCCGGAGCCAGGCTCCTGCTCTCGTTGGACAACAACACCGCCCTCATTCGTTCGCCGAGAGCGGTTCCGCCGGGCTCTCGCGTCACTACGACTTCTCGGCCGCGATCTGAGAGGGCGTCGGCCAGCATTTGAAACTGCGTGCTCTTGCCGCAGCCGTCTATCCCCTCCAGTGTTATGAAGACGCCACGCATCGTTTGTCGTTTAACGTTTCGCGTTTCTCGTTTGTCGTTAGGGTTGCAGCTTTTGACTCATGCTGTTGATCCTGGTTTTGCGTCCGAGGCCAGAACAGGAAACGACAAACGCGGAACGCGTAAAAACGAGTTGGGCTGCCCAGACGGCAGCCCACACTTAAAGCCCAAAGATGAAACGAAGGCCCCGCCTCAGGATCTCTCCTGAGGCACTACAGATTCGGACGGAGCCGGCGCCGGGTGCTCGGGTGGATGCTCACGTTCGGACTGTGTGGCAGGCCGAGCGTAGTGGAAGTCGCGGCCGCCTCCGCGGGGCAACGACACGGTTGAGATCGCATGCTTGAAGATCAACTGCTCCTGCGACCCCGCCTCCAGAATAACCGAGTACTTGTCAAAGCTCTTGATCCTCCCCGTGAGCTTTACGCCGCTCATGAGGTAAATTGTCACATTGCTGCGATCCTTACGGGCACTGTTGAGAAAACTGTCCTGAATCGTATTTTGTTGTGTTGGTTTTTCCATTTTTGTGACTCCCCAAGCAAAAGTTTTTTAGGGTGATTGAAAGCTAACACAGGTAACTTGGCGCGAGCAAGCCCTTGTACTGCTTGCGCTTGACACTCGCACAGCTAACAAGACAAAGTAGTTCTTTATCTCTAACTCAAGGAGATCCCCCGGTGTTTGTATTAAGACCATCCTCGCCGCTCAAACTCCCGCAGCGCGCGCTGGAGCCTGTGCGCGGAACTGAAGGCAAAGCAGCAACCGAAGTCCCAATCCAGGAACCTTTCATAGATCGCGGGCTCCCGCTTCCCGAAACCTACGATGTCGACATCATTCGGGCGATGCTCCAGGATCCCTTCCGCATCCTCATTTATTGGGAGGTCCGAGACAAGAGCCTCCAGGCACTCACCAAATACTTCGCTCCCGACGATGCCGAGACCTTTCGCACAACGCTCAAGCTCATCGAGATCGGGGGCGGCGGGCACCAGGTGTTCTTCGACGTCTCTCATACGGGCCGATATTGGCTGCAGGTCTTCCCCGACCGCGAGTACGAATTCGAGATCGGCGTTCGCTCGCCGGCGCATGGCTACATCTCGCTCGTCCGGTCGAATCGGGTGCAGACGCCCCGAGGAACAGTCTCTCCCGAACGCGCCCGGGAAAGCGAGTACCAACTGAGTCCGCCCGACTTTATTGAAATACTCGAAGCGACCGGCTTCGGTGCGCAGCAGACGCTGGATGTAACGCGGGCAGCCGTGGCCGAGACCGAGACCGAAAAAGACGAGTGGTCCGCCGCCCTGCTGAAACTGCCCGAGGCCGTGTACAAGGCGCTGATGATTGCGTCGGCTGGCGGCGAGCTCACCCTCGATTTGATAGAGGATCTGCCTGAGCCGCTCAAAAGTGAGCTGATGAAATTACTTCTTGGAGGGGATGGCCGAATAGCCGGCGCCGGGCTTATGCATTACCTGCCGGAGCTGCTGCACGAGGCCACGCACGAC
>JBGPFL010000283.1:0-6529 GCA_041483295.1 Blastocatellia bacterium
GATTCGAGAGGTCCTTCATCTCCTCGACATTCATATTCGCCCCGAGCCTGCGCGGCCGGCTGACGGCGGTATCGTGAAGATCGAGAGCAAAGGCGAGGTTGCACAGATCGCGGTTCTGCCTTTCGTTACCGTCGGGAAGATCTCGGACGCGGCGATGTTGATGGGTCCTGAGGTAGAGCGCTTTCAGGCTTACTCGGAGCGCATCGCCGCGATGTGCGGCGTGCTCGCGGAGTCATTCGGGGCAAAGACAGTCAACCTGATGATGGCCCATCTCTACATCGACGGCGCCGAGACCTCCAAAAGCGAACGAGATGTCCATGTTACAAAACCCTATGCAGTCCAGGCTCAGCGCTTCCCTTCCAATGCGCACTACATAGCATTGGGACATCTTCATCGGCCTCAGGAGATCGCCGCGCCCTCTCGCACCTTTTACGCGGGTTCTATCCTTCAGCTCGATTTCGGAGAGCAGGACCAGCGCAAACGGGTAGTCTTGATCGAAGCTCATCCGCGAAAGCCGGCGAAGATCGAAAGCATAGAGATCACGGCCGGCCGCAACCTTCGCGATGTGACCGGCACGCTCGCCCAGTTGACCGCCCAGGCCCCCGAATTTGGAGACGACCTGCTCCGGGTCACCGTGATGGCAGACCGCCCGATACCCGGAGTCGCCGATCATATTCGCGAGTTGCTGCCGAACGCGCTCGAGGTCCGGCCGGGCTGGTCTTCACCCACGCAGTCCGTCGCGCCTGAAATCTCCGGCACCGATCCGTTCGAACTCTTCTGCCGCTACTATTCGACGCAGCACGGCAGCCAACCGGCCGAACAAGTCGAGAAGCTCTTCAAGGAGTTGTATGAGGAGGCCGTGAATGCGTCCGATTAGACTCCAGATCGAGGGCCTGACCAGCTTCAGACAGAAAGTGGAGATCGACTTTTCGGGCTTCGACCTCTTTGCGATCACGGGGCCGACCGGCGCCGGCAAGAGCTCTATCATAGATGCCATCGTCTACGCGCTGTATGGCCGCACTCCCCGGCTCGGCACCAGATCCGTCCGGGAACTCATAAGCCAGGGCGCGAACCGGCTGACGGTCCTGCTGGAGTTCTCGTGCGGGACAATTCGCTATCGCATCGCTCGCGAGTTGCAGCGAAAGCCTCGCCGGACTGAAGTGCGCCTCGAAGTGGCCGAGGGAGATCGGTGGGTATCCCTGGGCGACAAGGCAGGCGACGCTGAGCAGTTCATCGAACAGACGATTGGCCTGGACTACAAGGGCTTCACCAAGGCTGTCGTGCTGCCGCAGGGGGAGTTCGACGCCTTCCTCAAGGGTGAGACGGACGACAGGCGCAAGATCCTCAGCAAACTGCTCGAGCTGGACGTCTACAGTCGAATGATGACCCGCGCAAACGAAATAGCCAGGGACCACAAGACCGAATCAGAAGTGCGGGAGCGGCAACTCGCGAAGGATTTCGCCGAAGCGACTCCCGAAACCCTCTCAAGGCTCGAATCGGAGCTCCAGCAGTTGAAACCGCGCCTCGAACCTTTAGACCTTCACCTCAATCGAATCCGCGAGGCGATTCCGCAGGCTCTCCAGCTCAGACAATGCCGGACCGAGGCCGCTGCCGCCGGCGCGGAGTTGAAAAAGGTACAACCGCAGATCAAGAAAGCAGAGGAGAGCCTCCTGGGAATCGAAGCGGTCATAGCGCACAGCCACACACAACTCTTGGATCTCGACGCGCGCATCCAGTCGAACGCGTACGACGCCGCCCTCCACGTTGAACTGGCCGCAACACTGCAGCGCTCGCAGCGGCTGGCCGAGCAGGAACGAGAGGCAGCACAGCGCACAAGCGCAGTCGCGACAAGAGTGAAAGAGCTGGCGGACTTCGATAACGCTCTCAAGACGGCCGAGCGACTGTTTATCGAGGCGAAGCGCGCAAGAGACGCCGCGCAGGTTGAAGCCGCCTCGCTACGCGAGGATCTCGATGCAGCCCTCCGCAACCACGGCTCCCCCGATGCGCTCAGGGAGCTAATCAATATCAACACCCGTCGCATCGCGGACGAACAGAAGAGATCGAAGCTCGAACAGAGCCGCCAAGAGTTGCTCGGCAGGACTCGGTCCCGAGGGGAGGAGCTTAACGGCATTGAGGAGCAACTCAGCAGCGCGGAGCAAGATCTCGCGCAGGCGAAGTCGGAGCTTGAAGCGTTGCAACATCAACACTCAGCCGAGGATCTGAAGCGCACCCTCGAGAAGGGCAAACCATGCCCGGTCTGCGAGCAGTCCGTCGCTCGCGTACCCAAAGCGAGGAAACACGCGTCGATCGACGCAGCCAAGAACTCGATCAAACAGCGCGAGAAGCGGGTCTCTGAACTCGTGAAGAACAAGGCGACGATCGAAAGCGAACTGACACAACTCACGCCTCAGATGGAAGACCGGCGGCAACAGATCGAAGATCTCGACTCATCAATCGGCGATGCTTGCTCGCGGCTGAGCAACGTCATAAGCAAAGGGCCTGGGCCCGAAACCGACGCAGAACTGGTTCAGTTGCGAGACAGAGTGCAAAAGCTGCAGGACGAGTTGGAGCAACGCAATCAGAATTTAGAGTCGCTGCGACAAGGAGAGTCCAGGTTATCGAATTCGGCTCAGGAACACCAACAGAGGGTCCAGCGGCTAACGGTAGAAGTGACCGGCTTGTCGGCCGAGATTGCAAGACTCAAGGACGAGATGGAGAAGCTTCGCACCCAACTCGGCGAACACGCCGATGCTCTCGCAGTACAGGGCAAGCTGGACGAGCAAGAACGAGCGCGCAACGAAAGAGAGGGCCTGCTCCGCTCCAGGGAGACGGCAGCCGCGAGCATCTCCCGGTCAAAGGACGAGCAAACCGCTGCGGTTGGAAAGCTCGAGCAGTTGAGAGGCCAGGCATCCGCACTCGATAAGACGCGCGAAGAGGCATTTCAGAAAACCAGTCAGCTCGAATCCTCGCTCGCTTCTGACTTCGCTGAACTAAACATCGGCGCACTCGCTGCAGATGCGGATGCTGCGGCACAACTCGAAATTCGCGTGTCGGGGCTCCAGACCGAGCGCAGCCGGGTGACCAGGGACATCGCCAGATACGAACATCAAATCGAGGATCTGGTCGCCAGAATCAGGCGCGCCGCAGAAGTTCGGGAAGAGATGGAGAGGCATCGGCAAGAAGGCGAAGTAGCCAGGACCCTCGCGCACTCGCTTCAGAGTAATCAGTTCATAGCCTTCGTTCAGCAGGAAGCTTTCCATCGCCTTGCCGCCGACGGCACCCGGCACCTCAACACGCTCAGCTCCGAACGCTATGCGTTTGCATCGGAAGGCGATGACTTCGTGATAATCGACCACTGGAACGCCGACGAGCCGCGGCCGGTGACGACCCTGAGCGGCGGCGAGACGTTTCTGGCGTCGGTCGCGCTGGCTCTTGCGCTCGCCGAAGGACTAGCGGGCCTGAGCCATGGCCGGGCGCGCTTCGCACTCGAGTCATTGTTTCTGGACGAAGGCTTCGGTACCCTCGATTCCGAAACGCTCGATGTCGTATTGCAAGGTGTGGAAACCCTGAGCACAGCAGACCGTCTGGTCGGAATCGTTTCTCACATTCCGGAACTGGCCGAACGAATGCCGTCACGAATTCACGTGCGAAAGTCGGTCGGAGGAAGCACAATCGACATTTCGTAACGGAGTAGACTGTGTCGCATAGGGCAAAGGAACAACCACGAATTACACGAATTACACGAATTGACACTAATCATTCGTGATCATTCGTGTAATTCGTGTAATTCGTGGTTGTTCCTTCCTTCTCTCTTAGTAAACCGCTTCCATGACTTTCGGAACTGCGGAAACCGCAGATATGCCACTAAGGGTCTTCCGCTTATGAGGTCCAGGAAACATGGTCCACAAACTGATGCTCTACATGCTGATCGCGCTGGTCTTTACGTCCGGTTGTTCGAAAAAGCAAGACGCCCTTCCCCCGGGCGAGTGGATCGACCTCTCGCACGGCTTCTCGTCCGATACTCTGTACTGGCCCACTGCCGAGCCATTCAAGCTGCAGACGGTTTCCGCGGGGATGACAGAGAAGGGTTACTATTACTCAGCCTACAGTTTCTGCGCAGCCGAGCACGGTGGAACTCACATAGACGCGCCCGTGCATTTCGCTGAAGGTCGAAATAGCGTCGACCAGATACCGCTCGGGCGGCTCATCGCGCCTGCCATCAAGATTGACGTTTCAGCTAAAGCGAACGCCGATCGCGACTATCAAGTCGGCGTGGCGGACTTCGAAGCGTGGGAGTCCCAGCACTCCAGGATTCCCGACGGCGCGATCGTGCTGCTGCAGACCGGATGGGCTCGTTACTGGCCCGACCGTTTGAAATACCTCGGGACCGAGAAGCTCGGACCTGAGGGTGTCGCCGAACTCCATTTTCCTGGCCTCACTCCGGAAGCGGCGAAATGGCTGACTGAGAATCGCAAGATCAATGCAATCGGCCTGGACACCCCGAGCATAGATTACGGTCAATCGCAATTATTCGAGAGCCACAGGATCCTGATGGGAAGAGACATCCCGGCGTTCGAGAACGTCGCGAGCCTGGACCGGATCCCGGTGACTGGCGCTCTCGTCGTCGCATTGCCGATGAAGATCGTGGGCGGAAGCGGCGGCCCTCTCCGCATCGTTGCATTGGTGTCTAATTAAATTGGTTTCTGGTTTGTGGTTTGTGGTCTCTGGTTTGTGGTTTCTCGTATCTGGTTAGTGGTCTCGGAGTCAACGTGATCCGGGACTTGTCCTGTCGAATTACCGAATAACCAGAGACCACAAACCAGAAACCACAAACCGGGTTTCAGAATGACCATCTTGCAAGACCACCTCCCTCAAACCTCAGAACCGATCTTGCTCCAAAACGGAATTCACTCTGCTTGTCTGGCCTCCTATTCACGCGCATTGTGATCTCTTGAACGCCTCGCGCTTGAGATGTTTGAGGGATAAGGCGCAGTTCGATATCAGGTCCTTCCAGAACGGTGGTTGTACCTGCCACACGCTGGCGGTAGCCTAACAGCTTACCGAGATCGATCAACCTGCTCTGCGTTGTCTCATTGACCGCAACTGTCAGTGCCACGACATCCTGTAGATACGGTTTTGGCGGCGTGTCCTTCAGCACGCTGGTGTAGCGCTGTAGTACCTGTCTTCGACTTACCCCCTGGTCTTTGCCGCCGGGTAGAGGATTCCAGTCTGATAGAAAGCGAGGATGATATTCCATAACCCAGATTCTGAGGCCGGAATCCGGCGGAAAGCTCTTAGGCACAGACATGTAAAACCACGGAACCTGCTTTCCACCAAACTCTCTGGTTATCGCTTGCCCAACCGAGAATTCAGATACCAGTTCTGTTTTGATCGCCTCCAATGCGCCAACCTGATCTACGCCGAATGCAATCGCACTATCGCCCAGTCTTCCAATGGACTGATTGGCGGCGTCAAAGAACTCGAAGTAGGTGTTGGCACCGTAAAAGTAGAGCCCGGTATAAGACATATCTGTTCGGGTGGTTGTTCGTTGCTCGGTTGCGGCAAATTCTCTTCGTAGGAATGGATCCTGTTCGATGGCTTTGTAAGTGGCCGAGTCGAGGACGATCAAGCAATGATTCAGAGGTATCGGGGAGAGTAGAGTCGCCGTCATCTTGCCTACGCCCAAACTGCCAATTAGCAAAGTCATCGCTCCAGCTACAATGGTCCTGACCATTATACATGCCTCCTCTTTATGTGGCACTAGCGCTCGCTCGACAGGGACTCGTGCGGGATAACGCGATCCCCTGACGGGGCAGCCTCCAAGAGGTCCTCTCGTCATCGCCAGGAAACTCAAAGCCCATACGGAAGGCGCTGATTTTACCACATCGGCTTCAAAATCCTGGAATCGCAATATCGCGGGCCAGGCACCACTTCAGCCACAGAATCATGGAATCGCAATATCGCAGGCCAGGCTCCACAGGGAGATGTCCCGAGGGAGATGTCCCGTGGGACGGACCTCGATCATCAAGAAGCGAAAGAGGCGCGGGATCTTTCGACCCTGCGCCTCTTCGTAAGCCGATGTGGGCACTTCAGCAATTAACAGCTCATCGGCTTGGTAAGACTCTCGCCCGTTAGAACGCAATCTTCATCATGAACCTCACTACTCGGCCTCCTCCATCCGCGAAGGTCGAATTCAAGAAGCGTCCTGTCGGTGAACCGAACACGCTTGCCGAGATCCCTTGTTGCGCGGGCGAAAACGCGCTGGCGCTCGGAGTCCCCAGTTGCGCGTGGTTGAAGAAGTTGAAGAACTCCGTGCGGAATTCGACCTTCACTCCTTCGTTGATGGACACCCGCTTTAGAAAGTTGACGTTGAAGTTGTTGATTCCCGGCGTGCGCAAGGTGTCGCGGCCCAGGTTTCCTGTTCGTCCCGCGTTCGCGAGTATGCCAACGAACTGCGCCGTCTTCGGATCGATCGGAGCGTTGTTGGCATCGGGGTTCACGTAGCCGGTTGGGCTCGAAGCATTCGGCA
>JBGPFL010000284.1:0-6522 GCA_041483295.1 Blastocatellia bacterium
ACTTGGAATACAACTGGCCCTTCGTGGAGGACCGCACGCTGGGAGAGGGTTCGCGGCGCCTCCAGCGTGCGAAACTTGGCGCTGCGCCACTTGGAATACAACTGGCCCTTCGTGGAGGACCGCACGCTGGAAGCGGGTACTCGGCGCCTCCAGCGTGCGAAACTCGGCGCTGCGACCCCTTGGAATACAACTAACCCTTCGCGGAGGAGCGCACGCTGGAAGCGTGCGTACCCAGGCTAGCTCAAAGTTCGGAAAGCGGCATTTCGTGCAGCGCCAGTATCGAGATTGTCGTCGGGATTCCGTTTTCGACGCCGACTTTCAAAAGGACCTGAAAATATCGGGGCGAGCGGTTCGCTTCCTTTGACTGTCGTAAGCGTTGGGTGAGCTGGTCGTGGTAGTTCTTGTTCGTGACGTATTCGGCAGCGGCTTCAGTACCCTGGCTATAGACGCCTGCCAACAGCATGACCTGATTGGCATCGGCAATATTAGGTTTGACGGTGATCACCGCGTAGTCGACGATCAGGCTTCCGGTTCGCCGGTCAAATTGGGGAATGTACTCGCGCTCTTCGCCAGGTTGAGGGTTTCGGTTCTCGATCGTCGCCTTCTTCGTAAACACGAAGTCTTCACTTGTGGTGAGCTTGCTGGACCACTCGTTCACCCAGACTCCGCCGAGCAGGATCACATTGTGCTTTCTCAGGTCTTCGGCGCTCAGCGTGCGGCTCTGTTTGAGCAAGATGCTGCGTCCCGCCTTGCGAAAAAAGTCGGTCAAGTAGTGAAGCCCGATCGCCTCTCCCATCCCCGTGTAAACATTCGTACTGAGAATCAGACTGGGAGTGCGGTTTCGCTCGATCGTCACTTTATCCCTTAGCGGCGCTGTGCTGTCGCCTGCCGGACCCAACGACTCTTTGATCGAGACTTCGGGATTCGTCACAAACTTATCTTCGAGCGCCCTGACGGTTTCCCGCGCGAGCGGTATTGACTCCTTGATGACCGGTTCCGGATCGCTTGGGTTGGTGAAGCGAAGGACTGGAGGGTTGCTCAGGATCACCAGGGGCGGACTGTTGTCTCTGAGGAATGGCGCCCACACTTCTCCATTGGTTGGCGCGTCCTGGCCTGCTTCCGCGTCGCTTACCCGCTGACGCAATTGCCGATTCGACATGACCAGCGAAACCACCGCAATCGCCAGGCAAAGGACCGCAAAACTCATCCAGACAATCCCGGGAGACAGCCGCCGCCAGCCGGGCTCAACTTCGGCTTTCAGCGGGATGTCGACGAGAGTTTCCGAAGCGGTTGGCGCTTCACGCAGCGCGGTTGCCGTTGCTTTTGTGACCTGCCGTGTAAAGACGGGCTGATAAGTTCCCGCTGGAATCGCTAAACGGATCGGATCGTTTGTTCCCTCGGTCTTGTAATAGTTCTCGAGCTTCTTGCGTATCTCGTGCGCGAACACCCGCACAATAGGATCGCCTGAAGGATTGTATGCGTTGTCGCGGGCAAAGACCTCGTATCCGAGAATATACTCATTCAATTCGTGCGCGCGTCCCTTGAGGTGGAAGTCGCATATGAGCCGGAGAAACTCTTTCTTCTTATGGGCGTTGACGAAGTACTTGCTGCTCAGAATCTTGTCCAGCGCCTCGCGCACCTCTTCCGGTCCAATCGTTGTCGAAGCTGCCTGCTCTGCCATCTGGGTTTTCATCTTGGACCTCGACTTCAGAAAAGCGGCTGGGGGCATTCGGCCCCGGCCTCCGCGACGCACGGCAAATTCGCCATCACTTCAGCGTTAACACGTTAAGTTAACTTGTTAGTTTACTGTAAAGCCGTTGACTCCATTTCTGACCAAGCTTACCGTATCAAGATGATTAGTATCGGCCAGAGGCCCACATTCTACGCCGGGAAAGAGGCACTGGCAATAAGTTCCGGTTGGCATGTTTTGTCTTGCTCTGGCGGCACTCTGCGATGGTATTGAAGCCTACCTTTATCGGAATCAGCATAAAAGGAAATTGCGAATCTCGAATTGCAGATTTCGAAATTCGCAATTCGAAATTCGCAATACATGGTTTTGAGCCGCGGTTTTCTGTTAGATTGCTGAGTCACGTCGCGTAGAACATATGTCTTTGATGCTTGCAGAGATCGAACAGCAACCGGCTTCGCTTGAGCGCACAATCAAGCGCGAGAGCCGCCGCATCGCGCGGTTTGCCGAAGCGCTAAACAAGCGCCGCATACGACTCATCGTGCTCGCAGCCCGCGGCAGCTCGGACAACGCGGCTCTCTTTGGGCGATACCTCCTCGAGATCAGCACAGGCATTCCAGTGTCACTGGCCGCTCCTGCGGTCCATACGCTGTATCGAACGAGGATGAACCTGCGCGATGCTCTGGTAATCGGGATATCCCAATCAGGCGAGGCCCCGGACATCAATACGGTTCTGGAAAACTCCAAGCGCAGCGGCGCAACGACGCTTGCGATCACCAATGAAGCCGATTCCGCCATAACGCGGATAGCGGACGAAACTTTCCTGATTCATGCGGGGCGCGAGCGCAGCGTTGCCGCTACCAAGACATACACCGGTCAACTCATGATCTTTCACTTGCTGGCGGATGCCTTGAGTGGAAACAAGCAATTTTCCGAAGTGGCTCGTCTGCCCGAGTTGGCGGCTGCCTCGCTTTCGCTGCGCCCGCAGGTCGAGAAGATCGTGGAGCGATACGCTTTCATGAATCGTTGTGTGGTGGTCGGGCGGGGTTTGAACTATGCAAATGCGTACGAATTTGCCATCAAGCTGATGGAGACATGCTATGTTGTGGCCGAGCGATTCTCGTCGGCCGATTTTTTGCACGGTCCGATTGCGATGGTAGGGCGCGGTTTTCCTGCTTTCCTGTTCGCTCCCCCTGGAAGGACCTATGAAGGAATGAGAGACCTGCTCGGGAAATTGACAAAGCTCGGCGCCGAGACAATTGTGATCTCGAGCGAGAAGGCGGTGCTCGCTGAAGCGACTCGCACGCTAAGAATTCCAGAGCGTGTAAAAGAGACTCTTTCGCCCATCCCTTACATCATTCCCGCGCAATTGTTCGCATCGCTGCTAGCGGGAGTTAGGGGACTGAGTCCGGATCATCCGCGATCACTGGCTAAGGTAACCAGGACGGTTTGAGGTAACGAAGGGTGGCGGCGGTTGATGAAACGCCCCGAACGCAGGCCTCGAGCGGCCAGTCGGGTAGAGCGACTAGCGCCGGTCTTGACATGCTTTAAAAAGGGGGCGCCCGACCGTTTTTGATGCTTGGAATCTCGCCGATATTCCGGGACTCAAATCGGCGCCCTGGGGGTTGAGTAAGCTGTAGGGGAAGACACAATACAAAATCGAGGAAACCAATGAGAGACACAAGCTTTGTCACTATTCTGCTGGTGCTCCTGGTGCCCAACATCTCGGCACAGCAACTCGAATCGGGTCAGGAAAGGACAGTTCGAGGCCGCCTGATGCCGGTGCCCGCAGCCATTCAGTATCAGGCCGGGCGGCTAAAGATCGATGCTTCGTTTCGAGTGGCAGTGGATGGTCACACGGACGCGAGACTTGAGGCGGCCACTTCCCGCGCAACCCGACGGCTGGAAGGCCGGACAGGGACTACACTCCTTCGCGCTCCCGCAGCCGATCCCGCCTCGGCCGCGCTCTTGATTCAATGCAAGGGGGCGGGGAAGCCCGCGCCCTCGGTTGATGAAGACGAGTCCTATCAGCTGGACGTTTCCGAAAGGCAGGCCGTACTGAAGGCCGCGACCGTAGTGGGCGTGCTTCGAGGGCTTGAAACATTCTTGCAGCTCCTCGAGGGTGATCGCGCGGGGTACTTCATTCCGGCGGTGAGCATTCAGGACAAGCCGCGTTTTCCCTGGCGGGGCCTGCTCATCGATGTAGGCCGCCACTTCGAGCCGCTGGAAGTCCTCAAGCGCAACCTGGATGGAATGGCCGCGGTCAAGCTCAATGTGCTGCACTGGCACCTCACCGAAGACCAGGGATTTCGAGTCGAATGCAAGCGCTATCCCCGGCTGCACCAGATGGGGAGCGACGGGCTGTACTACACGCAAGACCAGGTGCGCGAAGTCATAGCTTATGCCCGAGACCGCGGCATTCGAGTGATGCCTGAGTTCGATATGCCCGGCCATATCACGAGCTGGCTGGTCGGTCACCCTGACCTCGGAAGCGCGCCGGGTCCTTATCAAATCGAGCGAGCGGCAGGAATCTTTCGACCCGCCTTCGACCCTACGCGAGAGGACCTTTACAAATTTCTGGAAGGCTTCTTCTCGGAAATGGCTCAGCTCTTTCCCGACGACTACATGCACATTGGCGGAGACGAGAACGAAGGCCATCAGTGGAGCGAGAACGCTCAGATTCAGGCTTTCATGAAGGCGAAAGAGATCAAGGACAGTCACTCTCTACAGGCCTACTTCAATCAGCGCCTCTCGCGCATACTACAGAAACTCGGGAAGAAAGTGATCGGGTGGGAAGAGATCCTGCACCCGGACCTCCCGAAAGACACCGTCGTACAGTCGTGGCGCGGGCCGGCCTCACTCGCCGAAGCCGCACGAAAGGGGTACGACGGCATTCTCTCTTCGGGTTACTACATCGATCTTATGTTTCCCGCCTGGCAACATTACAAGGTTGATCCGGTCGCCGCGGGCAGCAATCTGAGCGAGCGGGAGCTTGCGCACATCCTCGGCGGCGAGGCCGCGATGTGGGGCGAGTGGGTCAGCCCTGAGACAATAGACTCCCGAATCTGGCCGCGCACCGCGGCTATAGCGGAGCGTCTTTGGTCGCCGCAAAGCGTCGCGGACGTGGATGACATGTACAGGAGGCTTGAAATCGTTAGCCGCCAACTCGAAGAGTTGGGACTGACGCACGAAAAGAATGTGGACATGATGCTGAGGAGGCTGGCGGGGACGACGGAGATAGGCCCGCTGAAAACGCTCGTGTCTCTGGTCGAGCCGGTCAAGGAATATCGACGTAACTCAGGCCGCGCCGCAACCATGCTCACACCGCTGACGCGACTGATTGACGCAGCTCGTCCCGACAGCGAAGCGGGCCGTCAGTTTGCGGCCCTGGTTGATGGACTTCTTTCCGACGCACCTCACCTCGCCCGCAACAAGGATCGCATCAGGGAGATTCTCACTGAATGGAACAATCTCCGGCCGGCGCTGGATGTGATAGTGGACAGGTCTCCGGTACTGCGGGAGGCCGAACAGCTTCCTCGTGACCTTGCAGATATCGGGACTGCGGGGACCGAAGCGTTGGCCTACGTGGCCGGCGACCAGGCTCCGCCCGCCGGATGGCGAGAGGCAAAACTGGCAATGCTGGAACAGGCTGCGAAACCCAAGGCCGAGGTTGAATTCGCGATCATCGGCTCGGTCCGTAAGCTTGTCATTCTGGCAGCGGAGATGCCTGAGCTGAAGAGCCTTCCATACTCGGACTGGAAGCATCGGGTTCTGACCCTGGCGGCCCGGGCAGGATCTAGGATCTAGGATTTAGGATTCACCGCAGGACGTTGAGTGGACCTGAGGCCGGGGATTAAATGCCTTACCAACGCCAGATCCTAGATCCTGGATCCTACCTCAGACCCGCAACGTGTCCGGTCGCCATCGTTTGACCGCGCGCTTGATTTCCTTGCCTTCGGTCAGCTTGCCGTCCAGGACTTGTTGTGCGAGTTCGGCCAGCTCTTCGTCAGAGGCGAACCGTAGAGCAACGATCTGTCCGGGCGACAGGGCACCAGCGCGTTGTGCCAGAGCCGGCGGCAAAACCTGCTGATAGCGCAATCGCTCTTCGAGCCTTATGACTCTGTCCTGCACGCGCAAGGCGTTGATGCGCGCCACAAAGCTCAGGACGGCCAGCCCTATTGCCAGCGCGAACCACGCTGCGTGATCGAGGTCGCGCAACCGGATCAACTGCACGAGGGCGAAAACGACGTTGAGTAGAAAGAGCGGAATGAGAAAGAAATGGAACGGCGGGTGATAGCGTGTATGGTTGTCGTAAGTCTGCGGAGTCTCTGCCATTGTTGTTCTCCTCCGGTTGAAGTCGCGGAATCGTTCGCCGCTTAAAGAGAGCACTGACGTGGACACATCGAAGAGATCGGCCTCACTTATCGCGTAGTGAAGAACACACTGGCCCACGAATCCGCCGCAATCCGCAATCCGCAATCCGCAATCCGCATTCCGCAATCTCTTCGGGCGCCCGCGCCGAGTCATCCGTTTAAGGCTGCTATAGATTCGGAAGACGCTTCGGCACGCTATCCCTCAAGGGCTGAGGCGCGGGCGTAAAATCTTCGCCGGGATTGATGAATTGGTCGCGCTCAAACTTGTACTGCTTGTCGTAGAGCTGCTTGTACCGCCCTTCAGCCGCGAGCAGTTCCTCGTGCGTGCCCCGTTCGACGATCTCGCCCCCTTCCAACACCAGAATCTGATCGGCGCTGCGGATCGTGGAGAGCCTGTGCGCAATGACGAAGGTCGTGCGCCCGCGCCTCAGCGAGCGCAGGCCGTCCTGGATCAGGGCTTCG
>JBGPFL010000285.1:0-6522 GCA_041483295.1 Blastocatellia bacterium
GTAAATCTGGTCGAGAGACTTCAGATGGGAGGCGTCGATGTGTACCGGGCGGGTTCTGATTTCGAGGCGGATGAGAAGAAGTACCCGGCCGGAACGTTCGTGATTCCGATGAATCAAGTCTTCGCCAGGTATGCGAAGGATCTTCTCGAGAAACAGACATATCCTGAAGTTCGCCGCGGCCCGAATTCGCTGCCCGAGCCGCCTTATGACGTGACGGCGTGGTCGCTGGGAATGCAGATGGGAGTTGAGACTGTCTTCGTCAAGAACGCAATCCCGCCGACAGCGAAACTCCAGAGGCTGGTGGAGGCGCCGAAGCCGAGTCTGCCGGTAACCCAATGGGCCGGCGCATATGGGGTTGCCTACCGCGGAGCTTCGGCCGCGTCGATCGTCAACAAGGTGCTGAAGGATGGTTCCGGAGTGGCGTTGATTCGCAGGCAGGTGAACGGCGTCAGCTCGCCGATCGTTAACGTGGAGGGCGCGAAGGAGCGGCTCGAGCGCGCGGCCGGCGATTTCAAACTCGAGTTCAGTGAGGCGAAACAGAAGCCCACTCGCGAAGATGGGGGTTCCAGGGAGGACGGTCCTGCGAAACGACCTAACCCCTCGAGTTCCGTCATTTCATTGCATAACGCGCCGAGGATTGGTCTCTACCAATCCTGGACCGCGAACATGGACGAAGGCTGGACTCGCTGGGTGCTCGAGCAATACGAGTTCCCCTACACGACGCTGCACAATGCGGAGGTGAGAGCCGGCAAGTTGCGCGAGAAATTCGACGCGATCATGCTTCCCGACCAGCAGCCGCGTGACATTCTCACCGGCTATGACTTCAAGACGATTCGCCCTGAGTATCGCGGCGGCATCGGCGAAGAGGGCCTCGAAGCGCTGCGAGCCTTTGTGCGCGAGGGCGGGACGCTGATCGCTCTGGGTGCAAGCTGCGACCTGGCGATAGACAAGTTCCCGATTCCTGTTCGGAATCTGAAGCGCGGTCTCACGCGCGACCAGCACTTCGCGCCGGGCACGATCGTGCGCATTCAGGTAGACACCGCGCATCAGCTCGGGTTCGGAATGCCGGCTGAGACTTATGGCTTCTACAATAACAGCCCGTTTTTCGCGTTAGTAGAAGGCTTCTCTTCTCAGAGAGCTTCAGTCGTTGCGAGGTACCCCAACTCAGATGTAGTCGCTTCTGGTTGGTTGAAAGGCGAGGAGTTGATGGCCGGCCGCGCGGCAGTTGTTGCGATCGAGATGAATCCGGGTCGAATCGTGCTTTTTGGGCTTCGACCGCAGCACCGGGCTCAGACCCAGGCGACGTTTCCTCTGCTGTTTAATGCGCTCTACTGGGCAGCAACTGAAAATGGTCAGTAGGTGACCCCTCACGCCGCACAGCAACGCAGAGAGCAACGCGTCCAACTTCGGTTCACGCCGGCCGGAGCTACGGCGCCCAGTGATCTAATCTGCACAGGAGCGGTTCTGATGAGGAACCGCTCTGAACGTCGTCCAGCCCACTACACCAGTTTGCGTTGGGCGGGCAGGGATGCGGATTCGATCTCCGCCATTTCGGACAGCCGCTTCACTACCTGCTGTGCGCCGCCGTTGTCTTCGACGTTGACATAAGCCATGCGTAGAACCGCAGCGTTCTTGGCATCCTCCTTCAGGCGGGAAGCCTTGGTGACCTCATCCCAGGCCCCGATCTCCTCGAGGATTGCATCCTGCTTGTCCGGTGCCACGTCGGACTTGAAGCTGAACATTACTGATTGCATGGTTACTAGCGTGCATCAGGGACTATCACAATGTCAAAAGCCGCAACAAGTTCAGCCTCCCGGCGCCAAAGTCCGGATCAAACTTCTTGTTGCCCATGCCTCTTACTCTATCGACCGTCTTCATTAGTTGGGTGCGCACGTCGGCGGGTTTCATCTTGCCGCGCGCGCCCAGCAACAGCGCGACGGCAGCGGTCACGTGTGGTGTGGCCATTGATGTTCCGTCCCAGCTATCGTAGTTCGTCTCGCGTCTCATTCGCCTGCCTTCTTTGGGTTTTCCATCGGCACCACGAACAGCGCTGAATCCGAATTGTCCAGGGTTCGTCGGCAGCGTCGACCATATGCCGACACCGGGAGCGCAGAGTGAGATGTGGTTTCCGCGGTTCGAGAAGTTTGCGATTGTATCATTCAGGCTGGTAGCCCCGACTGCGATAACTCCACGTATTGCCGCCGGAAAAGAGGTCGGGCTTCCATCTTCTCTCTCGTTGCCCATTGCAGCAACGACAGTGGTGCCGTTAGCGAGCAGAGCATCAAAGAGAGCCTGTTCCTGATGATCCGGTTTACCGGGACCCCCGATGCTCAGGTTTATTACGTCAATATCCTGGTCAATGCAGTCGGCGAGAGCGCGACGATACATCAGGGGATCGACGAAGTACTGGAAGCCGTCGTCGAGGGAGACGAATTCCGCTATGTCGGTGAAAATCTTCCACTCATTCAACTGGCAGACGCAGATGCCGTTGATGCCAAGACTGTTGTTGATCAGTGCGCCGATCGTTCCCGACACGTGGGTGCCGTGTCCGATGATGTCTTGCTCTCCCGAGGCGTCGGGAATGTCGGGATGAAGAAATGTATAGTTCGTTACTCTCCCTTTCAGATCCGGGTGTTTGCGATCAACGCCGGTGTCGAGCACCGCGACGCGAACCTTGGCGGCGTCCTTGAAGCCCTTGATGGCGCGCGCCTGTCTCCAGAGTATCTTGTCGAGGTTCCACATGGTCGCGGCTGGCGGAGGTACTGCGGCTGCGGCAGATCGGGCGACAGCGCTCGAGGCTTTTCGAGCAGGCCGAGCCCTTGCGAGCAGATAGCGAACCGGGACGCGCGAGACGAATTCTACACTAGGGTCGTTGGCCAGTCTCATCTGCACATCTGATACTGCAGAGCCTTTTTCCATCTCGACGAGATGTACACCTGCGTTAGGGTCCTTGGACTCGGACGGCTGGGCCGAGGCGAACATAGCTGCGACGCCGAGCCTCGCCCCAGCCTTCGCGCCTCGCTTTTCGGCCTCGGGTGCGAGCGGAGTGATCCGCTTGATGGTGCCGCTGCGCTCCATTGCGGAGAGGATCGAGAGTCCGGGAGACTCCGTCTCTGACAGAGCGGCGGCGGCTCTGACGCCTGCGCGGCGCGGCTGGGCGGCGGTGGGCCGCATCTTCATTATGAGCATGCTCTCGTGGTACTCGGGTCGGTCAGCGCTGGTGAAAACGTTTTTGATCATCTGGCTCCTTTTTTGGCCCGCCTCCGTGAACGCGGAAGCAGGGAAGAAAATTCCGATTGATTCCGTCCTCGCGCCCGTGCACGGCGGTCAGAATGAATTCTCGAAGGGCGCAGCTGCGGAAGCCGGCTTGCCTTTGCGACTCTGCGCACCTTCGTGCGTCTTTGATGCGGCCGGATCCAACGTGGTCGCGGCGTCGGAAAGGTTAGAGTAAGGTAACCGGGGCGAGGCCCGCAACAGTTGGATGTCTTGCCCTTCCGTATCGGGCAGTCTCAACCTGGGTCGCAACTGTCCCGGACGAGGAACGTCTGGCAAACCAGCGCTCACATGGTTCTCATTTCACTTTGATATTGCCTGAGTTGTCATCGTCGTTTGTCTCAAAAACCACACCGAATTTGAAGGTCTTGACGAAATTGTAGACAGGAGGCAGAAAGCCCCGCTGAAAGGTGACTTTGAAGCCTACTCTTCCGGCTCCCACTCTCACCCCGGTGCCAATCTTAACGTCTGCTTGCAGCCAATACTTGCTTCCCTTATCGGTCAAGACTACCTTCTGCGTCATCTCGTCCAGTGTGCTTTCGGCCTTGAAGAGATAACGCTCAAGCGCCTTAGCTGTAATCACTATTCGACTGATTGGTTCGTTCGCGTTACCTGCCTTAAAAATCAGGTTGAACTCGCCGCCTGTCTTGACCCTCGCGAGCGCGCGCTTTTCCTGCGTCGGATCATCATTGTTCGTAAGATTGCCCCCGGCCTCTAATCCAATGGGTACCCATCGAAAGTTCCAAAACCCAGTCTGACCAGCCAAAGCGCGCGACACCGTTGCAACCTGCACCTGACTGTCCCAGAGCAGATTGCTGACGTTACTGATGCCGCGACCACTGACGTCGCCCTCAAACCTCAAAGCGTTGTCAAAAATGTACGCACGCACAAAATCCTTCTGGAGGTTATTAATGTCCTGGACGACTCTGTTCGGCTCCACCTCGGATTGGGCGCTGCTATTGATCGCCTCCCTGATGCGGGTCAGCGTCGCACGGTCCGCACGAAGGAAAGTCTTTCGGAACGTAAACCCCAAATCAAAGTGACGAGGATCAGCCTGGTTCTCACTCGCCTTGTTGAGGTGAAATCCGAGTTTTACGTGATCGAACAACGCAGCCTGTCCGAGAGAGGATGCATACAAATCTCTGTTGAAGCTTATGTCGCCACTGCCTTCAGTATCCCCGCCCGATGGCACGACTACGTTTAGGCCGATGAAGGCATCCTTCTCTTCATCTGTTTTTGCGTGGGCGACTGCATCCTTCAATGCCTGTCGGGTCTCTTCCACTCGCTCCGCTATGTTGCCACGGTTGTAGATCTTTCCGGTCCCAACAACGTTCTCTTGCGGTATCGGCTTCCCATTAGCGTCCCTGGCTGCAAAGTGTAAAATCCCGAAATTGACCTCGACCTTATTGTCGCCTGGGTCAGGCACGGACTTCTCCTTGTCGGGGTCGTCGTTGGCAAGGTCGATGATGCCGATGACTAACCTCTTACCGGCACTTCCCGCCAGGTTCTCCGTGTCGGCGGCTACTGGGTTGTCCGCCTGATTATTGATGACCTTCGCCGGAACTACTTTTCCACTTGGAAGGAACTTGATGGTGATATTGGACGCCCTCAGATCGCTCTCCTGAAACGGGTCGGGTGGAAGGTTCGCACCGGCTTTCCTGGCATCCGCAGCAGACTTAGGTTCCGCCGCGCCGGCGGCAAACTTCATGTCTTGCGGCGCGCTCAGATCGACTACAAGTCGACGTTTCTCTTTGGGCAGGTCAATGAAGCGAACTAAGGCAACACCGTACTCGGCGGTCTGCGTCGCCTCCTTGTCCTTGTTCCCTTGAGCTAACACCGAAGTGCCACAGCCGAGTAGGGCGAGGGCTAGACTGATAGTGAACAGATTGCGCGAGAATCGGAATTTCATATTCGACCTCCAGTACGCGGAGAAAGGTACTCCTGGTACCTGCGATCAATCGGCTGAATGGCGCCAGGAGGACCGAGTTCCTAGGCGAAGCCTGCCATATGGAGTAATCGGAGGAGGGTTGAAACTCAATTCCACCTCCAATTAATTATCCGGAAGCGCATCCAGCAAGGCTTCGATGTGATCGACAACAAGCCCGATAACAATACCCGGAGCGAGATCCATCTTCTCTAAGTCGCCTATCAATACCTCGGGAAGTATTGTTACCAGGGTGTGGCGAAAGGCCTCCATTTGCGCATCACTTATGATGCCGACGGAACTGAATGTCAGCTCGAACAGATCATTGGGTGACAGTACGAACGGCTTGAGCGAGATGACTTTCACAAATGTGGTTGACGCTGCGCATGCGATGGCGACCGCTTTTGCTGCTTTCTGAGTAGGTGAATCTGCCATTTTGCCTCTCCTTCTGATTGAGTCTCTTGAGCCCCATTTTGACTTGGATCGCACGCGCGACGAGCACCTGCTGGTGGTTCACTCGCTGTACGGATCGTAGTCGTCGTCTGGATACCACTCGCCTCGGAACAATGCCGCTTGTTTGCCAACGGAACACCTCTGCACGTGAACTGCGTCGACAAAGCTATGCGGAATGTTGGGCGATCCCCAGTCTCCGCCCCAGATCAACCCATGCTCGTGTGCAAGCTGACCCACAATCGAGAAGCTTCCTTTCCACGAAGGCTCCCCGCCAACGACTTTCACAATGTCGCAAGCAAGGCCGTAAAAATGCACTCCCACCGTTCGGAGCTTCGTTGCTCTTTGATTGAACAACTCGAGTTGGCGCGCCTGGCTGCGGAAGGTTTCAAAGGCCATCAATTCGACGCCGTTCGCCTTGGCGTCCGCGATAATCGCATCAACCTTTTGCCGAGTTATAGGCTCAAGCAGGCTCATGTCGGCAACCCTCTTCGTGCCGTTGACCCTGGCATCTCTGGAGATCACGTCAGTAAAAAAGTTACCCATAATTCTGCCTCCTGGTTTTTGCGGCGCAGTCCGTTTCCACGTTCGTTGCTGCGCCGCGGATAGCCCCGAACGCGGTCAACGCAAGAAGCTTGCGAACAATACTACGCGGTGGCGCGTACTACAAGTGTGGAGTGGGTCGCGAATGGTATTGGTTGCGTTTGATAGTCAGATGACGTCATCCAGCCCGAGGGCAAGGATAGCGTTGCGGCTCACGCTACGCATAGTCGATCCGTCCAGAGTGCCGAGGTACTTGATCAATCGGCTTCTAGACAGTGTCTGTATATTGTCCAGTTGGATGTAGGACTCCTTTGGCAGATTTCCTTTTTGAC
>JBGPFL010000286.1:0-6519 GCA_041483295.1 Blastocatellia bacterium
AAGCTGTTGGAGCGCACCGACGTAGCCACGGCATTGCCTGAGTCCGATGAGCTGCTCGCACAAATAGCAGCAGACATTACCGCGCAACTGGATACAGCCGGAGCGGAGAGCACCCGCCTTGGGGCGGACATCGCTCTGTTGCGAGACTCCGTTGCTGAGCTAGATGGCCAGCACACCCAGGCAGAGGTGCTCAATGCGCTGGTGGCAAGGGCCGCAAACTTTGCGCCCAGGGTTGTGTTATTCGTAGTCAAGGGAACAAACGCCCTCGCGTGGGCTGCTCGTGGGTTTGAAGAAGGGGGCAACACCGCCATCAGAGGGCTGTCGATCTCGCTGCAATCCGACACTGTACTTCGCGCGGCGCTCAACGCTCAACAGACTTTCTACGGCTCGTCAGATCAGCAGCCCGAAAATCACCTGATTTTCAGCCGGCTGAACAATGTCGAGCCGCAGCGAGTTCTCGCCGTGACACTGAGAGTACGTAATAAGCCGGCGGCTGTCCTCTACGCGGATTCCGGAGATGATGCGGGAGGCGCCGTCAACGTTGAAGCAAACGAACTCCTGGTTCATACGGCCGGTTTGGTGATCGAGCTGGTGTCCCTCAGAACACGCATGGCTGAGGGCGCCTCCAGCCCGGGCGCTCCCGCCAAGGCAGCTCCACAGCCCGCTGTTAGCGGCCCACTGCCTCAACCAGCTCGGATGAGCGGCCCTCTGCCGCAGTCGGCTCAGAGCGCTCCATTGACGCACTCGACCGCGCCCATCCCTCAAGCTCGACCTGGAGGCTCAGGAGAGCTTCAACCACCTTTGGTACCGCTAAGACAGCCTGAGCCGGTTGCTCCGGTCTCGGAGCCGGCGGTTGTTTCGGCGCCATCGCACGCTGGCGAAGCCGCTGCCGTGACGGCGCGCACCGGGCCGCTTGATGAGGAAGAGAAACTCCACAACGACGCACGCAGGTTCGCGCGTCTGCTGGTTAGCGAGATCAAGCTCTACAATGAGCAGAAAGTAGCGGACGGCAGGCGCCACAACGATCTTTACGATCGGCTCAAAGAAGACATCGATCGGAGCCGGCAGATGTATGAGAAGCGAGTCTCCGCGATGGTCGCGGCAAAGTTCGACTATTTCTACGATGAACTCGTCAACACGTTAGCTGAAGGTAATCCATCGAGGCTTGGTTCGGATCACCCCGGCCCTTCCGTAAGAGCTTAACCGCAACAAAGCGAACTGCAAGATTGTTTTTAGAGACGGTTTTCGGCTGAACTCCTCAGGTCGCCTTAGTTCTCCCGCAGAGGTCTACACAACAAGGAGCCGATAGAAGCGGTTTTTTTCGCCGTGCGAATCGGTACCAGTCGCTTCAAGCAACTCGAACATCTTATCGCCAAACTCATATGCCGAGCGGACGAGGTCTCGACTCTGGGACGCATCAAGAAAGGTTGTAATCAATGCGGCTTCACTTTCGTTCGTTCGAGCTAGGAATCTCTCGTACTGTGACAGTAGATCATCAACTAGCTTCGCATTTGTTGCCTGGGATTGGCTCCTTAGCCACTCAAGGCGTTGCGTCGGACTGAGATGAACCATCCTGAGTACATCCTCGGGCGCTACAGTGCTCTTTGTTCCGTAGACGGCCAAGAGATAGGTGAGCGCCGAGTAGCACGTAAGCAAGCGACTGTGTTTGAGCTTGTAGTTCTTCAGCTTCCGCTTGGCTTTCTTTTCCTTCGGTTCGGTTTTGGTACGAGCCTCATAATTCACGCAAAACGTTCTCCATAGTCGGAGAATATCGTTGGCAAGGAATGCCGGAATGAACTCTGTCTTGTGATCTTCGTAGTCGCGCCAGTACGCCGCTATGACTTGATCGATTGCTTCAGAGTAGAAGGCTTCACCCAATAGTGGGCGGCTTTCCAGAAGGAGCAACAGGCGGGCAGTGAAGGTGTTCGTGGCGTCGTCCTCCGGCTTGCCGAGGCCCGCGACGAGTTCAGCTACCGTGTAGTGAGTAAGATACTCACCGTCATCCGAAAACTCAGGGATCCCCAGCTCTCTTGTCGCTTCGATCAAATCCGCCTTAATGCAAATCTCGTCAAGGCGCTTCAACAGCCGCTGTTCCTTGGGTCCGCCACCAACAATAAATAGGTCTAGGTCGCTAAATTGGCCAGCCTCTGCCCTCGCGAAAGACCCAGTCGCATAGACACAGGCCTTACCACTCGCCCTCTCTGCAGCGTCTTCTAGTCTACTGCGCAGCTCTTCTAGCCGACGGTTCGTCGACTCACGTCGTTGATTAAGGACGTCGCCCACGATTGCCTTCCCATTCGAACAGTTTTACGAAAATCTCTGCCTGCTCAATTGCGTCATCCAGAGCATTGTGCGTGTGCGCCTTGCGAGAACGCAACGAAGGAAGAAGCTGCGACCGGCCCGAGTCAGAAATTGGCAATCGAGCTTTGACCGCGAATGCTGTCTTGATGTCAAAGCATCGAGAGTGCGCGAACGGCGACCCCTCCGGCACAAAGCGTACAAAGTACCAGTAGAGCCATGACCAATCGAAGCTAAGCGGATACGAAACTAGAACGGGCTGATCAGTTCCCGATACGTCGCGCACCCACCTACTCGCTTCCGCCATTGCTACTGCTGGGGAGAGTCCCTCACGACACAAGCGGCTGCGATCGAGACCGTTCACGCGTAGTGCCTCCGCCTCAAACGAGTCGGAGATCGGCTTCAACTCACGGTAGAACGTCTTATCGAAGTCAATGGGGTGCTCGAAATGGTTGCCATCGAAACGACCGGCACAAACCATTGCGAATGACAGCATAGAGAACGGTCCCGGAATAGGGCCGTCCGTCTCCACGTCTGCGGAAAAGTATATATCCACTCGCTTCCTAGTTTCTCCTGCAACACGCCCACTGTTGTCATAGCTGAAGGGCACTATGGCGGACTTTGTCATGCCTGACGATAGTATCAGCGCACGTGACTGTTTCCAACGTGATTTCGAGATCAACGACCATCGAACATCGAGCCAACCTCAGCTCTATGGCTGATTATTCGTCCTCCATTAGCCTATTACCCTTGTCCGCGGCAAATGAATTAAACGATAATCACACCAGCCCCACAGAATCTCGTGCCACCCGGCGTTGCACGGCCGTTAGTCCGCGTCGGGGCTTGGGATGCCTGGGAGTTTTCATGTTCAGATCAAGCTGCAGTCGTAGACACGCAAAGAAGTCGCTCAGGCAAAAGAATCTCGCGTTACTCCCGATCGCGCTTATGCTGGTCACTCTGGTGACTCCTCTGACCGCCTCCTGCCAGCGCACTCGCGGCGACACAGAACGAGGCGTTTCGGAGCTACGAGCGCTCGTCACGGCTTCAGGCGGCAAACCCGCAAGTGCAGATCTGGCTCGGATCGAGAACAAACACGATAGGACCAGAGCGGCATCGCTGGCGAGGTTCCTGCGCGGATACCTGGCCTATTCCGCGCAGAACTATTCGGCTGCCCTGGACGCCTTTGACCCGTCGATGATCAGCGCCAATTCGTCGCTTGGCGATTACGCTTTGTTTTACCGCGCTGAAAGCGAAGCGGCAACTAACGCGAGAGGCGATGCGCGCCGCGATTACGCCTCAGTTGCGACTAAGCACGGGGACTCCCTGATGGCGCGCACCGCCAGATTGCGAGCTGCTGAAATGGCGCTCGCTTCAGGAGATCCCAGCCACGCCATCAAAGACCTGGGGAGGATGGTCGAATCCAACGATGCAGACGCGATTTACATAACCGCCCAGGCTTATGAGGCAAGCGGGAAGACCGAGCAAGCAGTGAAGCTCTATCGGACGATCTACTATGAGCTGCCCGCGACAGCCGCGTCCCCGCAGGCCGAGGCCAGGCTGGCCGCATTGGGAGCATCCCCGAAAGAGAAACCAGGTTCCGTGGAAGAAGAGCGCTCTCGGGTCGACGCGTTGTTCGACTCGCAGCAGTACTGGGATGCGGCGCTGGCTTACCAGGATCTCGTGACCAGCTTTCCGGATTTGGCAGGCAGAGATGAGATTCAACTGAGGCTTGGCGTCAGCCTTCTTAACAGCAAGCAGCCCGCTCAAGCAGTGCTGCCGCTATCGAAGGTGAGTAATCGGAGCCCCGAACTCCAGGCCGAAGCCCTGTTTCGTCAGGGCGAGGCGCTGCGCCGCTCGAATCGGGCGGGCGAGTCGGCGGCAGTGGTGGATCGCCTCTTGAGTCAGTATTCCAAGAGCCGATGGGCAGTCGAAGCCCTACATGACCTGGCCACCTATTTGGATAAGCAGGACCGCACCAGCGAGGCGGCGGTTCGGTACAAACAGTTGGTCTCTGCCTACCCCAAGAGCGGCTATGCGCCCGAAGCCTCGTATCAACTTGGGTGGCAGGCCTACGAGTCGAAGAGTTACGCTGAGGCGGCGCGACTCCTGGAACAGCACCTGGCGAGCTACCGTTACCCGGATACCAAGTTTACCGGTGAGGCATGCCTGTGGGCAGGCAAGGCCGAAGAGCGACTCGGCAGTCGGGCGCGTGCGCTGGCGCTCTACTCGCTGGTGAGCGAGCGTTATCGCTATGGCTATCACGGTCACATCGCCGGACTCCGGGCCGGGCAGTTGCAAAGGGCGGATCCGAAGCTCAAGCCCGAACAGCCCAAGCCGGATTCGGATCTTGAACGCATTCGGCGCAATGTCCTGCACGTCGAAAAGATTCAAGAGACCGCTGACGGCTCCGAGATTGGCCGCGTCACTCACGCCAACGACCTCGAGGTCATTGGGCTAACCGACCTTGCGATTAAGGAACTCAACAAAGCCCTCGAGAGCGCGCCTGAATCACCAAAGCTCAATTTGCGTCTGGCCCAGATATACTCTGGGCGCGGCGAAACCTTTCAGGCAACTCTGGTGCTCCGCAAGGGCTATCCGGACCTCTACTCTTATCAGGATTCCGATCTTCCGCGGGAGGCATGGGAGATATTCTTTCCGCTCTCTGATTGGGAGACTATCAAACGGGAAGCGAAGCAATACGGCATCGATCCCTACGTCGCAGCCGGTCTGATCAGGCAAGAGAGCGTCTTCAATCCTAATGCCGTGTCGCGCGTGGGCGCTCGCGGCCTGATGCAGGTGATGCCGGCGACCGGCCAATTGATCGCGAAGCGGCAAGGAACCGGCAACATCACGGCGGCCGACCTCTTTAACCCTTCGCTCAACATAAAACTGGGAATGAACTATCTCGCGCAGATGATCGGGCAGCTTGGCCGTATTGAGTACGCGGCGGCCGGCTACAATGCCGGTCCGGGCCGCGCAAAGCGTTGGGTCGCCGAACGAGGCTCGCTGGACATTGAGGATTGGATCGAGAGCATCCCCTTCTCCGAGACTCGCGGCTACGTGCAGAGCGTGCTGCGATACGCTGCGAACTATCGGAGGCTCTACAAAGAGTAGAGATGAGCCGGATAGCAAGAGACAACACCCGAGGCAGGGACTGTGTCGTTTCTCGTGCGCCGTTTTCGGGTTGACTCAAAACGTGTGAGGGCGGGAATGAGCCACAAAGAACGCAAAACGACAAACGCGAAACGCGAAACGAGCATGTGGTCCTGGCGTGCGACCCTGATCACTGCAACGATGTGTTCGCTCCTGCTGTCCCTTGCCGGCGCAGTTCCTGGAGTTGCCGGAGCAGCCTCTCTGAAGGTCATCACGGGTCAAGCCGGCTCGGTAGTCTTCATCAATAATGTCCGGCACGGAACTACCAATAAAGAGAGTGCGCTTGAACTGAATCTCAAGGCCGGCTCATATACAGTGAGGGTGAGAACGGTCGGCTTCAGCGATTGGAAGGGATCGGTTGTGCTTACGTCTGGTGTAACCCGCACATTAAAAGTTACCCAACAGCCAACTTCGGATGAGGCATTGTTGCATTATCAACAGGCGGATGAGCTGCGAGACAAGTTGAAGAACAAGGAGGCAGTCAAGGAATACGAGCATGCGATAATGCTGCGCCCTGTCTTCCCCGAAGCCCGCGTGGCGCTGACACGAAGCCTGATTTCCCTGCAACGCTTCCAGGAAGCCGAAGCTCAACTCCAGGCCGCGATGAAAGACAGTCGGGGACCTCTCGCGGAAGCGCACACCGTACTTGCGAACCTGCGCCGCCAGCAGGGTCTGACGGACGAAGCCATCGCTGAGTATAGGAAAGCCCTCCGACTGGCGCGAAGCGTTTCAGCGGAGGCACACATAGGTCTCGCCATTGCGCTCAATGAGACAGGAGAAACAGACGCCGCGGTCAGGGAGTATCGCATCGGCATCGTTCAAGACATGGAGACCGAGCCGATCCTCTACTACCAACTCGGCAGCATTCTCGAGAAAGCGGAGCGCAAGAAGGAAGCGGTTGAGGCCTATCAGAACTATTTGAGACTCGACCCCAAGGGAGAACTGGCTTCGGCGGTAGAGTCGATGATAGAAATGCTGAAACGGTAAAAACACGTTTCGAGTTTCGGGTTCCGGGTTTCGGGTTCCGCGTTTTTCATGGGTTCGTTTGTCGTTTCTGTTTTCTTGTCT
>JBGPFL010000287.1:0-6510 GCA_041483295.1 Blastocatellia bacterium
GCGGGCACGGAGGCCCGCCCGTACAGGTTACCATCGAATTCGTCCCAGTTCTCAGGGTGGAGTCGTCTTCTGTCCAGTCTTTCCGCTTTGGAGCTGTTCGCGCGATCGAAGCCGTTCGACCGCCTTCGCCGCCGCAGCCCGGACATCGGCACTCACGTCCGTGTCGGCTAGTCGCTCCAGTTGAGCCGCGACGCCATTGTTCCCTAACTCTCCCAGTCCGGTTGCTGCAAGCTGTCGCACTTCTTCATTCTGATCTGAGAGCGCTGCTGCGAGCGCGTCGACAGATCGCGCGTCCGGGAAGCGGGTCAAGGCAGTGATCGCTCTCTTCTTGACCGCGGCCGATCCGGTTCGCATCACAGCCAGAATGGGATCCAGGGCAGCCGAATCGCCTATCTTGCCCAGCGCGTCAATTGCCTCGAGCCGAGCACCCGAGGAGTCGGTCCTCAGCAAAGCAGCAAGCGCGGGGACGGCGTCCTTCGAACCGATTTCACCAAGCGCCTCGGCCGCAAGCGATCTGACTGACGGCCTGCTATCGGTCAGCGCGGCGATCAAGCTCGACACGGCGGGACCTCCGATCTGAGCGAGCGCGGCAGACGCCTGAGAGCGGAGTGTGCTCGACTCGTCCCGCAGCAGCGTGATCAGCGGAGAAACAGCGGCCTGGTTTCCCGTCTCGCCCAGCGCCCGAACCGCAGCCGAGCGCACGCTGGGAATCGGGTCTGAGAGCGCAGAGACCAGCTTGTCCATCGCACGGCTCGAGCTCATACCGCCAAGTGCATTGACCGCCGCCTCTCTGGTCGAAGGGACCGAGGACCCCGCCGCTTCCAGAAGCGGCTCGACAGCCGGCTCCCCTATGTGGCCCAGCGCCCTTCCAGCTTCCTGCCTGACGAAATTGTGCTCGTCCCTCAGCATTGCGGTAAGTGGCTTGATCGCCCGCGCATCGCCAATCACTCCCAGCGTGTGTGCGGCAATAGCTCGAGTATCGGCCGATGCTCCTCTGTCCTGAACCAATGCCAGCAGCGGCTCGACAGCGGGTGTCCCGATGCGCCAGAGCACTCGCGCAGCTCTCATACGTTCGCTGTCGCGGTCGGAGCGCAAAAGATTCACCAGCGGCTCAACTGCCTTCGATCCGGCAACGATCAGAGCCTCGGCCGCGTAATAACGCACCACCGGATCTTTGTCTCGTAACGCCGAGGCCAGAGGTTGAACGGTCTGTTCGAGATAACCATCCGAAGAAGCGCGAGCGAGCACCTGGGCTGCGCGAGATCGCACCCGCCAATCCGGGCTTGCAAGCGAAGCGACCAGCACCTGCGTAGCACGCGGGTCCCGCATGCGAGCAAGAGCCTCGGCAGCCGCCAGGTTCACTCGAATATCGCGGTCGTTGAGAGCAGCAGTCAACGGGCCGAGAGCGCGACTGTCTTTCATATAGCCGAGCGTCGCCGCAGCCTGGATCCGCACATCGACGCTGGGGTCGCCAAGCAACCCGGCAACTGCGTCGACCCCTCGTGGATCGCCGAGCAGGCCGATGGTATTAGCAGCTTCGGCCCGCACCCTCGAGTCAGGGTCCTTCATCGCAGCAATGACGATGGGCACTGCACTCGAGTCGCCGAGCCGCGCGAGACTCATGAGTGCGGCCAAGCGCGTCTGCCAATGCGAGCTCGATACATCTGTTGAGAGTCGCTGGACGGATATACCCAAAGATCCCAGCGACTGTACGGCCGCCTGGCGAACGTTCTGATCTTCATCCTTGGCCGCTGCAAACAGCGCATCCGACGCCGTGTGATCCGCGATCGAGCCGAGAGCCGAGACCGCAGCCCTCCGAACGTCCTTGTCTGGGCCTCCCGCTGCGGTGATCAGGGGATCGACCGCGCGGCGATCCTTCAATAGGCCGAGCGACTCCGCAGCTTTGACTCTGACCTGCGACTCCGACGAGTCGGCGAGAGCAGCGATGAGAGGGCTGACCGCTTTGAGATCGCCCAACAGGCCCAGTCGCTGGGCCGCCATTATCTTCGCGCTGAGGTCCCCGGCTGCGAGGCTCTCCGCAAGTCGGTCGACGGTGATGTCGATCAACCGAAGCGCGGCCACTTGTGCCTCTCCCAACCTCCCGTCGCCGCCCCTTGAACTGAGTAAGAGATCCGCCGCGCGGCTCCTGTCAAAGGAAGCAATCGCGCCCGTCAAAGCGCTGATAACCTCCGGCGACTTCTCCTGCGTAAGGAGCCTTACAACAGCAGAGAGGGCGCGTCCGGAAAGATCCGCAGGCGTGTCGGGCCTTATGGATCGAGCGAGGGAATAAGTGGCCGCCGCGCGGACTCTCGGCTCCTTAGCATCGAGCAGAGCTGTGAGAGCGGGAAATGCCTCATCGCTGTCAAACGTGCCAAGCGACTCTGCCAGCAGCAGGCGCATACCCACTCTTTCGGCCTGTTCTTTAGGCGAAATGTTGGCTGCCCCAACCAGGACCATCATCGCGGGAAGGGCGCGCTTGTCAGCGAACTCGATCAGGGTCTGAAAGGCCTCACGCCTGACGTCGGCATACTGGCTTTGCAACGCCGCGGTGATCCGGTCCAGGTGATCTCGGCTGCCCAGACGGTACAGCGCTGCGGCATATTGCCACGAATCAGGACTCACGCCACGGTCGAGTGAGGCGATGACCTCGGCCGCCCGGGCTTCTCCCAGTCTACCGAGCGCCACGGCCGCCGCTCTTCTAACGCCCTGATCCTCATCCTTCAACAACCCCATTAGGGCATCGGCGGCTTTGCCCAACCTCATCTCGCCCACCGCAGAAGCTGCGGCGCGTCTGACGTTCTCATCCTCGTCCGCCAGGGCGGAAATCAGCGAGTCGGCGGCGGCCGTATGTTTGAGTCTGGCGAGTGCATCAGCAGCCTGCGCCCGGGCGTAGGGATCCGGGGCAGCGATCAGTTTCTCGAACAGAGCGCCCGAGGATGAGTCGCCCAGTGCACCCAAAGCCTCTACTGCGGCCGACCGAACAAACCAGTTATCGTCGTTAGTCAATGCCAGGAGTACAGGAGACGATCTCTTGTCGCCGCGGAGGCCGAGAGCCCTGGCAGCTTCGCCTCTGACATACCAATCGGGATCCGAGAGGGCTCTCCTGATCTTTTCGAGGCTGGCGGCGTCGGTCGAATCAGCAAGCGCGAAGACTTCTCCTGCGCGTTTTGCGGATTGACTGACCGGCTGAGTCCTGGTCTGGGTGGTCTGACCGAGCACTTGAATCACTGGAGAAGCCAATATCGTGATCGCTACTAGCAACACCCTCTCCAATGACGGCTGGTCCTTTCTCATCTAGTAGCCTGAGCCATTAAGGTCGGCGCCCGAATACCCAAGCGATTCTACAGCACGAATTTGTCATTTGTCACTTGTCACTTGTCACTTGTCATTCGACTGCGCGCCAATGGGCCGAGACCAGGAGCCAGGGACAAGTGACAAATGACAAGTGACAAGTGACAAGTAAACAAATGTCAAAATGCCCGCGCAGCAAGTAAACTACGCGGGCATTCTATTGGATATTTCAGTTGCACTCAGGCAGTGCTAGGCGGCAAGGCGAGTTCTGGAGGCGCCTGCCTTTTCAGCAAAACCGCCATTTCGGGCGAGTGCGCGCTCAACTGCAGGCACCGCCTGCGCAACGTTGATTTTGAGATAGCGCACCAGATGACCCACCTCCGTCGGGGTCAGTTCCTCCAGCGTTCGGGCCGGAATTCCCAATGGGATGAGATAGGAGCGCATACTAAACCCGACCGCCCTCATCTCAGTCTCGAGCCCCTTAATGAATGCCTCACGCTCGGAGATCGTCATCGTCACCAATCCGTCCCGAACAAAGCCTTTGAGATCATCGGGATTCATCCCCCCAATGGCTGTCTTACCACCATTCTGATTTCGTGTTCCTATGTTTTTCACATTCTTAGCCATTTCTTGTTCTAACCCCCTTTGCCCTCAGGCTCTTCCTCTCATATGGCACTCAAGCCTCGGGCAACCCATTCTGTGCTCACGACACCAAGCAACTCTACAGTCAAACACCTTAAACGCAGGTTCCTTCCTTTTGTTTCAGGGAACCTGTGGCCCCGTTTTGAACATCGCATCGCGCCTCACCCGCTCGAACGGCTTATCAGGCTACTTCTGCGGCAAAACTACGGCCAATAAGATAGAGCAAACACTATGCCACCACTATATCAGTCCGATGACAGTGCCGGTCTACTCCGGCAATCCCACCTGGGAATGCCCTCACAAGAACGTACTATTCCCGACATTGTTGCAGTTTTATTTGATTGGCTGACGCGGCCAAAAGATGATTGAAGCTCAAGGCTCGGGCTTCATCAGAGGTTGCTTCGAAGACGATCGCAGCGCAGACGAGGCATCGGCGCCCACTAATCCGTCTCAGACTCTGACAAAATTGTGCAATTCCGCCTCAACTGCCCAGCCCGCCAAGGCGGAGGCTCCAGAAGGTCGCCCATCCCGCGAGACCAGTCAGGCAGCCCGTTGGAACCTGTCACGGCGAAGGCTCTTTCAGCAAGCCGGCTTTCGCGCAGTGCTCCGCGAGACGCCGTGACGCGCCGCACTTTCGATGCAGCGGAGCGCGCGGCCGGAGTTCTCACATGGAATCGGATTGCTTTGCGCGCGCCCGATGACCGTATTGTTAGAGTGGCGGCAGCCGGATACCTTATTGGGGGAAGTGCCCCCCGAAGGTACTCTAACTTCGGCGATGCACGCGAGGGCAAGAAGCGCGCCGCGTGATCGCCACGTTATCCGAACGCCCGTCGTCCACCGGTGACGGTCAATGAGCATTGCCACTGATTCGCCTGCACACTATCTGCTTGTACATCCGAAACACAGCTTGTTAGAGCTTCAAGTCTGTGACACCGCAGAGACGCGCTTTCGCGAGGGTGGCGTTCCGAGGTTAGCCGTGCCTTCCGATACTTAACTCGATCGCTTCCCAATGGACACAAGCCGCAGACTAAGCTGTCCTGGGCTTCGGGCGCAAAATCCTGACCGGCGCCCGCATTCAATTTCAACAATCCGCCTCGATGCCCTCCCATCGTTGTGCTATACTCACGGCTCGCCTCAACCACCACACCTAAAGAAAGGCAGCTAAACAACATGGCTGATGAACGCGCGGAGCGAAATCGAGCTATCGACCTCGCGATAGCTGGCATTGAGAAGCAGTTCGGCAAAGGCTCCATAATGAGGTTGGGCGAAAAAAAGGTCATGGATGTTCCTGCGATCTCCACTTCGTGCCTGAGCCTGGATGCGGCTACTGGAATTGGCGGTGTGCCGCGTGGCCGAATAGTTGAAATATATGGTCCTGAATCCGGAGGCAAAACGACGTTGGCCCTGCACATCGTCTCCCAGGCCCAGAAGAAGGGCGGAGTGGCGGCCTACATCGATGCGGAACACGCGATGGATGCCCAGTATGCCAAGAAACTCGGCGTCAATATAGACGACCTGTTCATCTCTCAACCCGATTCGGGCGAACAGGCGCTCGAAATTGCAGAGGCGCTGGTGCGATCCGGCGGCGTAGACGTCCTCGTAATCGATTCGGTAGCGGCCCTTGTTCCACGCGCCGAATTGGAAGGCGAGATGGGCGATTCACTGCCGGGCCTCCAGGCACGATTGATGTCCCAGGCGCTGCGTAAGCTGACAGCGGTCGTGGCACGGTCGAACACGTGCCTTATTTTTATTAACCAGATTCGCGAGAAGATCGGCGTGATGTTCGGCAGTCCCGAAACCACGTCAGGTGGCCGAGCGCTGAAGTTCTACTCCTCGATCCGTCTCGACATTCGGCGCACCAGCGCCATCAAGGATGGCGATTCGGTCGTCGGCAACCGTACGAAGGTCAAGGTCGTAAAGAACAAATGCGCCCCTCCTTTCAAGGAGGCCGAGTTCGACATTATGTACGGGGAAGGGATCTCGAGAGAAGGCGATCTGTTGGACCTGGCCGTCGAGAATAAGATCATCGATAAGAGCGGCGCGTGGTTCAGCTTCCAGGGTGAGAGACTGGGACAAGGCCGAGAGAACGTCAAGACTCTGTTGAAGTCGGAAATCCAGATCGCTTCGCGGATTGAGACCGAGGTACGCCGAGCGCTTGGACTGCCAGGCCTGGCTCCGGCGGAAGAGAGCGAAACAGCCAAGGCGGCTCCTAACTCCGGCTCGACCCGGCGGGCGGCTCCAAGAGAGTAGTGGGATTCGGCTTTGGTCATGCCGCCCGCTGCGGCGGCATGACCAAAGATACAATGTCGTTGGACTCGTCCGTTTCACCCGTAGCGCGTGGCGGACTCTTCGTTTGAGATTACAAGCGGTTGCCCCCCAACCGCTACTGCGCAGGAAACCACATATAGTGATCCCGGGGGCTTCCTGGCCCAACATTTTGGCCAACATTTAGCCCAACATTTTGGTTGACCGCTCCGATTTCTTTCTGTTAGTATCCGCGCGAGTCGCCAGGGTGCCCCCGAACATCCAGAGGTTTCTCAACAATGAAATGTCAGGGTTGCGGGCATGAATACCCGA
>JBGPFL010000288.1:0-6505 GCA_041483295.1 Blastocatellia bacterium
AAGCAAGGCCTGCAGCTTACACTGATCGGGGTGACGATAGGTGTGGTAGGAGCCGTTGGGCTGACGCGGCTGCTGAGAGGCTTGCTGTTTGGGGTGGCGCCAATCGATCCGATCACTTACGCAGCTTTGGCAGTGTTGCTGGCCATCGTGGCGCTTGTCGCTTGCTACAAACCGGCCCGCAGGGCAACGCAGGTAGATCCGATTATCGCACTCAGATACGAGTGAAGAGACGTTTTACGTTTTGCGTTTTGCGTTTTGCGTTTTACGTTTTGCGTTCGGTGTTCGTTGGTCGGTTTCTCCTGCCAACGTATATCCGGCAGCCTCGGGAAGGTAACCACGAATTAGAAACCTGAACGTAAAACGCGAAACTTAAAACGTAAAACGAGCATTCCCATGCCTACCTTGTGGCTAGATCTGCGCTACGGTATTCGCACCCACGCGAAGAGTCCCGGGTTTACTGCTGTCGCCGTGCTCGCGCTCGCGTTGGGTATCGGCGCCAATACGGCCATATTCAGCGTGATCAACGCCGTGCTCATCCGTCCCCTTCCCTTCAAAGATCCTGATCGGCTCGTGATGATCTGGAGCTCGAACCCGAGCAAAGGCATAAGAGAAGAGATCGTTTCTCCCCTCGATTTCCTCGACTGGAGAGATCAAACCCACTCCTTCGATGGAATGTCGGCCTGGCGCACATGGTTCTATACCCTCAAGGGAAGCGACGCGCCGGAGCAGGTATGGGGTGTACGTGCGTCGGCAAATTTCTTCCGGGTGCTTGGTGTCCAGACTGCCCTGGGTCGCGCTTTTCTGCCCGAGGAAGAGAGGGCCGGTCACGATCAGGTGGTCGTCTTGAGCCATGGTCTGTGGGAGAGGCGCTACGGCTCCGACCCAACGATAATCGGACAGATTATCGACATCGACAACAAACCTTTCAACGTCGTCGGGGTGCTGCCCGCTGACTTCAATCTCTTCGGCACCAGCCGCCAGTACGATCTCTGGATGCCGTTCGCCCTGGAGCGCGAAGGTCTGCGCCGGAATGATCGCTCGATCATCGTCTTCGGACGGGTGAACGCAGAGGTGTCGCGCGACGAGGCCCAGGCGGATATGAGCGCAGTCGCCGCCAATCTGGCGAGAGAATACCCAGCGACAAACGCGGGCTCAACGGCTCTAGTCACGTCGATGCAGGAGCATCAGACTGAAAGGCTGCGTCCGGCTCTCATCGTCTTGCTGGTAGCGGTCTGCTTCATCCTCGCTATCGCGTGCGCCAATATTGCGAACCTTATGCTGGCTCGAGCCGTCCGCCGGAAGAAGGAGATTGCAATCCGGCTTGCGCTCGGAGCGGGGCGAGTGCGGCTCGTCAGGCAATTCCTGACGGAGAGCCTGTTGTTGTCGATACCCGCCGGCATGCTGGGTCTTCTGGTTGCGCTCTGGGGCATAGATCTACTGCGCGCCGTCCTGCCCGGAGGCGGTCTGAATGAGGTCCCGCGCGCCTCACAGATCGGGATAGATCCGACAGTGCTTGCCTTCACATTCGGAGCTTCAATTCTTACGGGAATAATCTTCGGTCTTGCTCCGGCGTTGAGGGCTTCGAGACCCAACCTGGTCGAAGCGCTCAAGGAAGGGGGTAACAGCTCAACGTCAACTCATGGGCGCCGTTCTCGAGACCTGCTCATAGTAGCGGAGGTCTCTCTTGCGATGGCGCTGCTGGCTGGAACCGGGCTGCTCATCCGGAGTTTCTTCAAGCTTCTTTCAATCGACCCCGGTTTCAAGATCGAGAACGTCTTGACCATGCAGGTCTGGTTGCCGGAGTCGCGCTACACTCAAGGTCACCAGATAGCCGAGTTCTACCGCCAGGCACTTGAAAGAATCGAAGGCATCCCCGGAGTGGAGGCAGCAAGCGCGATCAACTTTCTTCCGCTGACCGGCTGGGGCGACAATGTGAGTTTCACCATCGAAGGCCGCTCCTCCCCCGAGCCTGCTAACGAGCCTGTGGCGGATTATTGCGTCATCGATCCGAACTATTTTCGGGCGATGAAGATCCCCATCCTGGCAGGCCGTCACTTCAACCCGGAAGACGCGGCCGACAAACCACCGGTAGTGATCATCAGCGAGTCTTTAGCCAGGCGCCACTGGTCCGGCGATGATCCCATCGGCAAGCGCATCAGGCTCAACTTCCCCGCAGCCCGGGCGCCCTGGCGGCCCAATGCGGCAGACTCGGCAGACTCGGCAGACTCGGCAGACTCGTGGGCGACGATCGCAGGAATCGCACGGAATGTGACGGAAGAGTTGGAGGGCCCGCCAAGGCCGGGACAACTCTACCTCCCTTACTCTCAGAACCCCTCGCGCCTGATGCGACTGGTAGTGCGCGCTGTGCCTGACAACCCGAGCCTGGCAGCACTCGTGCGTCAGGAGATTCGCGCTGTCGATAGAGATCAGCCGGTCACAGAGGTAAAAACGATCGGGCAGGTCTTCTCGGAGGCGATCTTCCAACGCCGGCTTCACACCCTGTTGCTTGGTTTATTCGCAACGCTTGCTTTGGTTCTGGCTACGGCAGGGATATATGGTGTCGTGTCTTACTCAGTCGATCAGCGCAGGAGCGAAATGGGGCTAAGAATGGCTCTGGGAGCCGATTCCAGAAACGTGTTCAAGCTCATAGTCAAACAGGGCATGACGCCGGTGCTGGTTGGGATGGCCGCCGGACTTGGGGCGGCTATCGTCCTGGCTCGACTGATGTCGAACCTGCTCTATGGGGTAAGCGCAATCGATCCCATAGCCCTTGCAGTCACCTCGCTGCTGCTGGTCATTTCTGGGCTGCTGGCCTGCTACTTGCCTGCACGCCGGGCGGCGAAGGTCGATCCGATGGTAGCACTGAGGCACGAATAGACGTTTCTCGTTGCTCGTTTCTCGTTGCTCGTTAATTACGGGAGACGGTGGCGGATACGACCGAGTAGAAAAGTAACGAGAACGAGCAACGAGCAACGAGAAACGAGGAACGAGGAACGAGCGATGATGGATACTATCTGGCACGATCTTCGTTACGGCCTGCGGGTGCTCACTAAGAATCCTGGCTTCACCGCAGTGGCCGTGCTTACGCTTGCCCTGGGTATCGGAGCGAACACCGCCATCTTCAGCGTGGTGCACGCCGTGCTGCTAAAGCCCCTTCCTTTCGCGCAGCCGGATCGGTTGATGACCTTTTTTGTTTCTTCTCCCGGCGAGGGCCTGCGCAACATGGAGTGGACGGAGGGCCTCGTCGCATACTTTCGCGAACGTAGCCAAACGTTTGAACGGATAGCGGCGTACGACGGCGGCACAGGCTTTAACCTGACCGGCAAAGGAGAGCCTGGCCGCCTCAGCGGCACAGTCGCCACCTATGACTTCTTTCAGGTGCTCGGTCAGGAGCCGCTCTACGGTCGCACGTTTCTCGAAGAAGAGGACACACCCGGCAACAATAACGTAACCATCTTGAGCTACGACCTGTGGCAGCGACGTTTCGGCGGCGATCCGGCGATCGTTGGGCAGTCGCTCAATCTCAACAGCGTCCCCACCTCCGTTGTTGGAATCATGCCCCGCGGTTTTGACTTTCCCGACCATACCGAGCTGTGGGTTCCGGTAGGACTGAATCGACAGACCTTCAACTACTGGTACATCGAACCGATTGGCCGGCTCAAGCCCGGCGTCACCGCCGCGGACGCAGAACGCGAGATGATTACGCTGTGGAACGACATTGCGCCGCAGCGCGGTTTCGGTCAGGCAGGGTCGGACCTCTTCTTGATGGTGAGACCGCTCGAGCAGCGTATCGTTGGGGAGGTCCGCACGCCCCTTCTTGTTTTGCTCGGCGCAGTAGGTCTGGTCTTACTGATTGCGTGCGCAAATATCGCGAACCTGCTTCTGGCTCGGGCTACGATGCGGTCACGCGAGATTGCTGTCCGTGAATGCCTCGGCGCGAGCTCCAGCCGAATCGTCCGGCAATTGCTGACCGAAAGCCTGCTCCTGTCGCTGATGGGTTCCGGCCTCGGCTTAGTGCTCGCGTTCTTGGGTGTTCGGGTGCTGAAGAATCTGTCGCTGGCAGAGGGCTCGCGAATCGAGCAGCTACACATTTCGTCGATCTCCGTTCCTCGAATTGAGCAGGTTCAGATTGATCTGAAGGTGCTGCTTTTCACCCTCGGCCTGGCTCTTCTTACAGGTTTGTTGTTCGGCCTGGCGCCGGCGCTGCGGGCTTCGCGTGTCAACCTGCAAGAAGCGATGAAAGAGGGCACGCGGAGCTCAGCCTCAGGCTCAAGCCGGCGTCTAAACAACGCGTTCGTGGTCGGCCAGATCGCTCTGTCGCTTGTCTTGCTTGTCGGAGCAGGACTGCTACTCGAGAGTTTCAGGAATCTGTCCTCGGTCGATCCCGGCTTCCGCGCCGAGAATGTGTGGGTCGGGCGACTGGAACTACCGTCTAAGCAGTACACCAACGACGCTCAGATCCGTCAGTTCTACGAGCAGCTGATGGAACGGGTGGAAAATCTGCCGGGTGTGCGCGCCGCCGGGTTGTGCCAGAGGTTGCCCTTCTTCGGGGGCGGCGATGGGAATGTGTTCGTCGTCGAGGGGCACGAGCGGAGGCCCGGTGAGCAAATTCCGAGCACGTGGTGGCGCGATGTCTCTCCCGGCTATTTCGAAGCGATGGGGATTCCGATCCTCAAGGGCCGAGCCTTCCAGAATACCGATACCGAGACTTCGTTGCGGGTCGCTATAGTGGACGAAAAGTTTGCCCGCGCTCACTGGCCTAATGAGGAGGACCCTATCGGAAAGCGCATTCGCTTTTCATGGCGTGCTGATTCCTTCATGACGGTCGTGGGTATCGCCGCGGCGGTCAAACACCGCAGCCTTGACGAGGATTCACGGGACTACGTATACTGGCCGGTTTCGCAAGACGTCCAGTCCTCGATGTACCTGGTTGCCCGGACTGCCAGTAAGCCTGAGCTATTGACGGCTGCAATCAGGATCCAGGTATCGGCTCTGGATCCGGAAGTGCCTCTCTTCGAAGTAAGAACGATGGACGAGGCGGTTTCCAGTTCGCTCAGCACGAGGCGCTTGACCAATCTGCTGCTAGCGGGTTTCGCCCTGACAGCGCTGCTGCTGGCAGTGGTGGGAATCTATGGCGTGATGTCGCTCAACGTCAACAATCGTATCCATGAGTTTGGCATTCGGCTGGCGTTGGGGGCGCAGACGAGAAGCGTTCTTCGACTGGTGATCGGACAAGGGATGAAGCTCTCGTTGATCGGCGTCGCGATCGGCCTGCTCGGGGCGTTGTGGGTAACCGACTTTCTCAAGACTCTGCTGTTCAATGTGAAACCAACGGATCCGATGATCTTCGCGGGAGTC
The DNA here is from genome assembly GCA_041483295.1 of Blastocatellia bacterium. GTDB lineage: Bacteria > Acidobacteriota > Blastocatellia > UBA7656 > UBA7656 > DASYSA01. The sequence goes on from JBGPFL010000288.1 coordinate 5,359, forward strand.
GCAGTAGCGCTTTGTGTAGCCACCATACTGGCCTGCTACATACCGGCGCGCCGAGCAACAAATGTAGAGCCGATTGTGGCCCTGAGGCACGAATAGGCGTTTCGCGTTTGTCGTTTTGTCGTCACTCGATGGAGGACCGGCGCGGAACAAGTTGCGAAGGTATTTCACTGAAAAGGAATTTGTTAGAGATTCAAGTCGGGTTCACCGCAGAGGCGCAAAGACCGCAGAGGTAGCGCAGAGTCTCGAACCAGATCTCTGCGCCCCCTCCGCGTTCTTTGCGCCTCTGCGGTGAAGCGCGCTGACGAGTGTTAGATCCCAGAATGAACACCGGACGGAGACTAAAGCTGTCCCTGCCTCCAATTCCCGGTTATGGGAACGCCGATCCCGTAAGCGCACATGAATGAAGTAATTCCCGCCGCTCTAAGGCGCGAGAGACCCAGCCGCTTCAATACTTTCCATCAATCCAGCGGAGTGGCACGCTCCTTGGCTAGAAGTGCTCGGCATCAGGCCCATGCCGACGGAAGTTGAAGGGGAAGTTGGCCGTAATTGCGCTCGCAAAAGCCGCGATGGCCAACCCTCGATCAGGAGAATCCATGGAAACACTTCTACATGACTTGCGCTACGGCATCCGGATGCTGGTCAAGAATCCTGGCTTCACTGCGATTGCTGTGATTGCGCTGTCGCTCGGCATCGGTGCAAACACCGCGATCTTCAGCGTTGTGTACGGAGTGCTATTGCGCCCGCTACCCTACCGCGACGCAGACCGCTTGCTGGTAGCGGGCTTATCGGTTCCTGATTACCGCGACTTGAAGGAGTCGAATCAGGCCTTCGACGAGATGGCCATCTGGGCTACCAACCAGTACAGCATGACCGTCGGTGGAGACTCGGAAATGACGCCGGGGGCTGTGGTATCGCCGGGCTTCTTCAATATGCTGGGACAGGCCGCACTTGGCAGAACGTTCAGCACTGAGGAAGATCGTGAGCCGCTTGTGGTCCTGAGTTACGACTTGTGGCAATCGCGCTTCGGCGGCGATCAGAACGTGCTCGGGAGAAGCGTGGACCTGAGCGGACTCAGTTACACCATCGTCGGCGTGATGCCGCCCGAGTTCCAATTTCCCAGCTCTCAATACAAGCTCTGGGTCACCTT
>JBGPFL010000289.1:0-6489 GCA_041483295.1 Blastocatellia bacterium
TGTCAGGTTGCCATCACTTCTCGCCCGTCGTTCATAGGCCCTTATTCCCGCTTGCTCAGCTTCGAGGCGAGCGAATTCGTGACGAGTAACCTCCTCGTCCCTCACCCCGTGAAATATTCGTTGCTGTTGACGATATTCCCGCGCGTTCACGTGGCGAGGGGGACGCGCCATTGCCGTAGTGCCTTGACCAATCGCGGCAGCCGAAAACAGAATGCATAGTAGTCTTTTCATACTTCACTCTCCTGATCCCGAGGCAACTCCCGATACTGTGAAGTAAGACCTATCTAAGGCATCAAGAGTTTGAGAATATCTCACGCAACCGACCCGCACGGGTTGGCTAGTTCTGAGGAGGTGACTTCGCCAGGGTTGGTTGGGGGTGTGATTAAGAATGGGACTAGATTCGATAAATGATCGGAAGGGGCGGAACCACGAATTACACGAATTCCACGAATGATCACGAATACTTCGTGTAGATTCGTGTAATTCGTGGTTCCGTCCCTTGAGTCTCCTCGTCCCAGTTGTGATTGCACCCGTTGTTCGCTAACGATCTACTCCTGGTTTGCGGCGAGGATCCACCTGTGCTTTACTATCAGCCAGAACGCAGATGGGGCTCACACTAGGAGGTCGGTATGTTGAGCCTCTTCAATCGCGTTTCGTTCGTGGATTCCCGCCGCATCATTCTTCATTCGCAACACCACTCAACCGGGATTCGGCGCGCACGGTCAGGGAGCGGTTTCACGCTCGGTGCGAGTCTGCTTCTATGGGCGTTCGTCGCCACGCTGGTTTGCGCCCCGGAGACTCCAGGGCGCCCGCAAGGACTCGGGGGCAGGAAAACAGATATCGTAATTAAGACATCACCCAACGTGTATCTGCCGGGGCCGACGTTGAGCGTGGAGGTCACGTCACTCAAGCCAGTTACTCAACGAGTGCCGGAGTTGATGCAACAGAAGATCCAGGACACCCTGATCAAGAACGATCCCAGGCTCAGACTCACGACCGGCGCCCCGGATACCCTGATCGCGTGCACTATCACTGATCTGGGCTTCGGTACCGGAGTGGAACCAAGAACGAGGCAGGAATACCAGAAGACCGGGGAGATGACAGTGACCGATCCGGTGAGCGGGGTTTCTCATAGCGAAGACCAATACGGATACGTCGATGTGCCATATCGGGCGCTGGTCTTCAACGCGCGACTGAGCGTCAAATGCGAAGTGAAAGATGTCGCGACTGGAATCGTTCTCTACACCGACAGGTTCGACCCGGTGTACTCGGACGCGCGCGATGTGGTCGCTGGTTCGCGCAGTGACGATCTCAACGCTATTTATCTCAGGCTCGCGGGAGACGCTGCCGGTCTGGTCCTGGCGCAGCTCAGCCCTCGCGTCTACTCCGAGATTGTCGAGTTGCCATCTGGAAAGCTGAATGAAGCAAGCAAGCTCCTGGAGGCGAATTCGTGGAACGAAGCCCTGGACCTGCTGGCGGCGACTCCTCCGCTTAAGGACCAAAAGGACGACGCGTATCGGCTCTACAGTATCGGCATCGCGCACGAAGCCCTTGCTTACTCGGCGCCCAACGCAACCGAGAGGAGACGGCACCTGGAGCAAGCCCTGGACAATTACCGTCGTGCCACTGAACTCAAGCCGCGCGAGGACGCGTTCTGGGCGCCAACAAATCGGGCGGAATTTCTGTTGTGGCAGACGACCGGGCTCGCTGCTCAAGTCGACGCTTTCAACGAAGCGAAGAGGCGGGGTTCGACGGCTGCAGCGCCTGGAAATGCCGATCTCTTTCATCAGGCCCGGAGCAGAATGCAGCCCGCCCGGACCGCACTGACCAACGACGACGTAGTGCGATGGGTGAAGGCCGGTCGTTCCGCGGACTACATTGCGGCAAACATCAGGCATGCGCCGGAGACGAAGTTCGACCTGTCGGGCGGTGAGGTGTTGAGGCTGCGCCGAGACGGTGTAAGGGAAGATGTACTCAAGGCTATGACGGAAGCACAACAGGGACGCCGCTACGGTATGAGCGCTAGGAAACACGCGATCACTACCGCTGCCATGATATTGTTGTGGCTGCCCGTTGTGATCGCCGTCGCCGCCCACTGATACACAAGAGAGGCGCCGCCACGAATTCCACGAATCTAACACGAACTATTTATGGTCATTCGTGGAATTCGTGTGATTCGTGGCCGCGCCTTCTCGGTGAATTGTGCTGTCGCGAAGGCCCCTCTCCGTGGCAGAATAGTCCCTGTTTCCATCATCCAACCTCAACGCAGGTGCGAGGAGCACTGTCATGAACCGTAACCTTCTCCGATCCGCCGCCATACTTCCGCTGTTGGCAATACTGCTTCCCGTCTCCCCAGGCAAGGCGACCAGTGCGCCGGATGTTCACTGGCCAACGTTCCGCGGCCCGAACGCCAGCGGGATCGCCGAGGGATTCCCGACTCCAACCCAATGGAATGTGCCAGACGGCAAGAACGTGAAGTGGAAGACTCCGATACCCGGCCTCGGCCATTCGAGTCCGGTCATTTGGGGAAACCGGCTCTTCGTCACCACTGCCATCAGCGGACAGGAGAACCCCAAGCTCAAGGTGGGTCTGTACGGCGACATCGGATCCGTCCAGGACGATACCACTCATAAGTGGATCGTTTACTGTCTGGACAAGCGAACAGGCAAGATCCTCTGGGAGCAGGTTGCCTACTCTGGGGTTCCAAAGATCAAACGCCACCCGAAGTCAACTCACGCCAGTTGCACGCCCGCGACTGATGGAGAACACGTCGTGGCCATGTTCGGGTCTGAGGGCCTCTACTGCTACAGCATGAATGGAAAGCTTCTGTGGAAGAAAGACCTCGGCGTGCTGGACTCCGGATTCTACGTGGCGCCGGGAGCCCAGTGGGAATTCGGAAGCTCGCCGGTCATTTTCCAGGACAAGGTCTTTCTACAATGCGATGTGCAGAAGGGCTCCTTTGTCGCCGCCTTCAGCATTAAGGATGGCCGCGAACTCTGGCGCACACCGCGCGAAGATGTTCCCACCTGGAGCAGCCCGACTGTCTATCAGTCAGGGGGCCGGACGCTCCTCCTGGTAAACGGATACAAACACATCGGTGGATATGATGCAGCAACCGGAAAAGAGATCTGGCGACTCAAGGGAGGCGGAGACATCCCGGTTCCAACTCCGATTGTAGCCCACGACCTCGTGTTCATCACCAGTGCTCATGGCCGCCTGGCGCCCATCTACGCGATCCGCCTGGCTGCGGCAGGCGATATTTCGCTGGCGGAGAACACCACTTCCAGCAAGGACGTGGCCTGGAGTGTGCCGCGCGACGGCGCCTACATGATCACGCCCCTGGTTTATGGCGACTATCTGTATAGCAGCAAGAACAACGGCGTGATCAATTGCTTTGAAGCCAAAAACGGCAACCGTGTCTACCAGGAGCGCCTCGGCGACGGCACAACGGGCTTCACGGCATCGCCTGTTGCGGCTGCCGGCAAGCTTTATTTCTCGAGTGAGGACGGTGATATCTACGTGATCAAGGCAGGACCCACGTTCGAACTGCTGGCCAAGAACCGTATGGGAGAGATCTGCATGGCCACACCCGCCATCTCCGAAGGAACTCTCTTCTTCCGCACGCAGGGTCACGTAGTTGGCATCACCGAAAAGAGTCCCAAACCCCTGGCCTATCGTCGTTCGGCGCGGTTCGGCCATCCATAGCGGATATGCTTAAGCTACGCCCGTGACTCACCCGCACAAGAGAAGAGGCTTTCGTAGGCGCAGAAGCCACACCAGCATGTTCGGTCACCCAACTAGAGGCAGCCGCTAAACGGCATGCCTCTAGCGTCTATCTATTCCATAGCACGGCGACTGGAACACTATTGCGGCGGGACGATGTTCTGACACTGCGGCGCGAGCGGCTCAATGGTGATGCGCTCGCCCCGAATCGTTCCGCACCGATTGAAGATCAGATTGCCGGCCGCATCGCGTTGCTCACCGTTTGAAACGCCCACGAACTCATCCTCTCCGGTGACAAGTATCCTCGCCCGGACTTTGATTGTGCCTGCAGACTGCCCGCTCACATCGAAAAGCTCTTCGATGGCGGTCCAAGCGAAATCATTGCCGCGCAGATGCGCCCAGGTTCCGTGCTGCTTGCTGGACGGTCTCAGGGGGTCCGAACCGATGAGCGCTCCGCCGCGCGCGAATGTGCCGTAGGCTCGGAAGGACGGTGGCTGTGGCACGCCGGGTGGCACTGCCGGGGTGACGGTCACCACCCAGGAGCCTTCCAGCCGGTCTGCCTTACTGTCAGAGGTTTGCGCAAGCGTTTGTCCTTCGATCACACGATCGTACGACTGCGCACGCATGATGGCTGCCGGGATGGCAACAACCCCGGCCAGGGCCAACGTCAGAATGAGTCTCCTCGCGATCATGTGCTTTTGCGTTTTCATTTGATCTCCTTTGGGTTTGCGCAGGCGATGGACTACAATTGTCGCCTGCGACTCTTTGTGATGGGTGCTTGCTACTGCAACTTTACATTCGAACAGCTTTTGCTCCCTCACCCTTAGAAACGAGAAGCCGAAGCAAAAACCCGCAAGCCCGGCGAAAAACTCTATGGAGACCTCGTCAGACTCAGTCAGTCAGTTGTTGCACCGCTGGAGCGACGGTGACAAAGGGGCGGTCGACCAGTTGATGCCCCTGGTTTACGGCGAACTGCGCCGGATGGCGCGGCGCTATATGTGGCAGCAGCCGTCCGGCCACACGCTACAGACGACGGCGTTGATTCACGAGGCTTATTTGCGGCTGCTCGGACATTCAGAGAAACAGTGGGAGAGCCGCGCCCACTTCTTCGGCGTCGCGGCGCAGGCGATGAGGCACATCCTGGTGGATTACGCCCGCGCCCGGCACGCGGGCAAACGTGGCGGGGAGGCGCGCGTGGTGTCGCTGGAAGAGGCCGCCATCGTCTCTGAAGAGCGGGCGGCGGAGTTGGTGGCGCTGGACGATGCGCTCGCGGAGCTCGCCAGGCTTTCGTCAAGACAAAGCCAGGTGGTCGAATTGCGCTACTTCGGCGGCCTGAGCGTGACTGAGACGGCTGAGGTGTTGAAGGTTTCGTCCGATACGGTGACACGCGACTGGAATCACGCCAAAGCGTGGCTGCATCGAGAGCTCAATTGCAGTCTAGAACATGACGCCTGAACGGTACGAGCAGATCGGTCAGCTCTATCACGCCGCGCTCGAGCGTGAGCCGGCGGAGCGCGCCGCATTTCTCGCCGAGGCTTGCTGCGACGATGAATTGCGCCTCGAAGTCGCATCACTCATTGCCTCGCACGAGCAGGCCGACGACTTCATTGAACGGCCGCCCGACGATGTCGCGGCAGGCTGGCAGGCAGCAGCAGCCGCTCTGCCGGAGCGCAGCTTCGCTCACTACCAGATGTTATCGTTGCTGGGCAAAGGCGGCATGGGAGAAGTCTGGCTGGCCGAAGACACACAGCTCGGTCGCAAGGTCGCCGTCAAACTGCTGCCAGCCGAGTTCACAACCGACGCAGAGCGCGTGCGTCGCTTCGCCCAGGAAGCGCGCGCTGCCTCGGCCCTCAACCACCCGAACATCATCACGATTCACGAGATCGGCGAGGCTCCCGCGGAAGCTGGGGGCAGGCATTACATCGTGGCCGAGTATGTCGAGGGCGAGATGCTGCGCCGGCGGATGGCCGACGCACCCGAAGGACGGCTGAGCCTGGTGGATGCGCTCGACGTAGCGGTACAGATCGCTGTCGCGCTCGCCGCCTCACACGACGCCGGGATCGCGCATCGCGACATCAAGCCCGAGAACGTGATGGTGCGGCGCGACGGGATCATCAAGGTGCTCGACTTCGGCCTTGCCAAGCTGACCGAGGCTGAAGCGCCGGCTGTTGATGCGCAAGTCCCGACTGTGACCACCGAGGGCGGGATGGTGATGGGAACGCCGCGCTATATGTCCCCGGAGCAGGCGCGGGGGGAGAAGGTGGATGCGCGCACAGACATCTTCAGCCTGGGTGTGGTGATTTATGAAATGGTCACAGGGCGCGCCCCCTTCGCAGGGGCAACGCCGAGCGAGGTGATTGCCGCGATCCTGCGGGACGAGCCGCCGCCGCTGGCCGAATGTGGGCCCGACGCGCCGCCGCAGCTTGAGCGGATTATCAGCAAGGCGCTGCGCAAAGACCGCGCCGAGCGCTATCAAAGCGCGCGAGATCTGCTCATAGACTTGAAAGAGGTCAAGCAGTGGATCGAGCTGGGGACGAAACCGGCCAGGACCCCGCACGCTACGCGCAAGGCTCTAGCGATCCTCGCCGCCGCCGCTCTCTCCCTGGCCGCAATCGTCGCGTGGTTCTATTTCAATCGCCGCCCTGCTCTGACGGAAAAAGACACGATCCTGCTGGCGGATTTCGAGAACAAGACTGGCGAAGAGATTTTTGATGGGACGCTAAAGCAGGCGCTGGCGATTCAGTTGCAACAGTCGCCGTTTCTGAA
>JBGPFL010000290.1:0-6482 GCA_041483295.1 Blastocatellia bacterium
AGTAGGCAGTAGGCAGTAGGCAGTAGGCAGTAGGCAGTAGGCAGTAGGCAGTAGGCAGGAGCTGGGCAGATCTCTCGTCTGCAGCCCGAAACTGCCTACTGCCTGCTGCCTACTGCCTACTGCCTGCTGCTTTGCGTCTTCGAGTCTTCGTGGTTAAACTGGTTTTCCCGCATCCGCTGGAATCGTGTATCCATGACCGTTGAACATCTGCTGCGCGAGATCGCTTTGAACAACCGCTCCGGGGCCGCGGAGATTCTCGAGCGCGCGGTCGAACTATTCAAATTGCTCTCAGTGCAAGCGGGCGATCCGTCAATTTCGCAGGCTCGCACCGCCACAATAGAAGCTTGTGCCGGTCTGGTAAGAGCGCAACCGTGCATGGCTCCGCTGATCAATCTGGCGAGCGTGGTGATCCGCGCCGCAAATTCGGCAACCAGCGCATCCGAAATCCTGAAATCAGCCGCAGGAGCGGCTTGTGAGTTCAACCAACGATGCAGCCGCGCGGCCGCAGAAGCAGCGACGCACGCGGCAGGCCTGATCCCCAACGAAGCAAGAGTACTCACGCACTCCCGGAGCTCAACGATCCTCAGCACATTGATCCGCGCGCACAACGCCGGCACGACCTTCAGCGTCATCGCGACTGAGAGCCGTCCGATGCTGGAGGGCCGCACGCTGGCCGAGGCGCTTACCCGCCAGGGCCTCAGCGTGACTCTGATTGCCGATGCTGCCGCGGCCTCGGTGATCGAGAGCGTTACTTGTGTTCTTGTCGGCGCTGATCGGGTTACACCGCTTGTCGTCGAAAATAAGATCGGCACACGCCTGATCGCGCTCGCAGCCTGCGAGCAGAGAGTTCCAGTCTACGCGGTCACCGATTCATCGAAGTTTATCAATCCTCCAGATCCACACACACTCACCGAAGCGGAGCGACCGCCTGATGAGTTGTGGCCCAATGCACCTGATGGCGTTCTGGTCCTGAACCGCTATTTCGAACAGACATCCCTCCGTCACTTCACGGGAATCATCACCGAAGACGGTGTACTGGCGCCGGAAGCTGCGAGCCGTCGCGCGGAGGCTGCAGTGATAGACCTGTCCGTGATGCGTGATCCGTGATGCGTGATGCGTGATGCGTGATCCGTGATGCGTGATCCGCTTGTAACCATCTGCCGTTATGCTAAAATCGCTCCCACAGCACGTAGGCTCACGCAAGACCAGGCCGTCTTTACGGGTTGTAGAACCGAGGATGATGGCATCTCGCGGCCACAGAAGACCGAGTCGAAAGAGCGTAAGTAAGTGAGGGAGAGCATAGAGCCTGGCCTCGCCAGGAGATAAAGAAAGGCCCGCAGTTCCAGCCTTGCCAAGCCATAGCACTGCGAGCCATTCGGTAACGATCGCGGCCGTATTGCGCGCGATGGTCTTTGTATAAGACGTCCAAAGGTTGAAGAAAGTCACAAAAAATCTTCAGTTATTTGGGCGACCGTCTTTTCAGCCGCCGCGCGCATCAGTCCGAGGTCCACAAACCGGAAGTCACTCCCATCGCTCTATGCCTCTGGCCATGAAGTCCGGAGGAACGTGGAAAACACTACGAGAGAACCTGACGGCGGAACTTCGGTCGCCGCGGCACTGGACAGGCTCAGGCAAAAGTTGGCTCCTGCGGCCGATCCTAAGGTGTCGTCGCGGCGCAAGATCGTGAAGACAGCTACCTGGTGTGCGGTTATCTTCATCGTCGCTCTGGGCGTGCGACTGCTCTACTGGCAAGACTCGCGGGTCGAGAGCCTCCACGGAGAGTCGATCATCACCCATCTCGTCGATCCCTACCAAGAAAGCGCAGGGAAGATGATCGAAGAGCGGGGCATCCTCTTTCCCGGAGTGCAGGTCGACCCCGGCGATGCACACAGGATATTGCATCCGCCGGGCTACTCGATGCTATTACTGGCCATTTATGGGAACAACACGCCCGATAGACGGTATGCCTCCTTGAGACTGCTCCAGATATTCTGCGACTCAATCTCCGCGGTCCTGGTTCTTCTGATCGCTGCTGAGCTTTTTCCCTTTGGAGTTGGAATAATTGCCGGCCTCCTGGTCGCGTTCTCTCCGCACCTCGCATATTACTCGGTTTGGCTCACACCCGACTCGCTTTCGGTGCTTCCGATTCTGTTCGCGGTCTACCTGAGCATCAGAGCAGCCAAACGTCCCCGTTTTGCGATGATGATCGGGGCGGGCGCATTGTTGGGCGTGTCGTGTTGGCTGCGGTCGAACTCACTGTTGCTCGCGCCTCTTCTTGCGCTGACCGTGCCTCTTCTGTTTGAACGAGGCAAGAGGCTTCGCTATGGTCTCGGTCTGGTCGGCGCCACGGTGCTTCTCATCGCTCCGATCACACTTCGCAACTGGGTCGTGTATCATCGCTTCATCCCGCTCACGATCGCGACTGGAATAAACCTGGTCCAGGGCGTTGCCGAGTACGATTCGGACAACAGCCTTGGAATGCCCCTGACGGACGCCGAAGTAATGAAGAAGGATGTGGAGTGGAACTGCCGGCCGGATTACAGAGCCAGCCTCTGGGCTCCGGACGGCATCGAGCGAGACCGCACCCGCTTCGCCAGGGGCGTTGAAGTGATCCGCTCGCATCCGAGCTGGTTCCTGGGAGTGATGCTCAAGCGGATGGGGTTCATGGTGAGGTACAACGACTTCGAGCCGTACAGAGCGTTCTATAGCGCTGCAGCGCCGGTCATCGCAGCCGGGCCGCCTTTCAGGCACCGGGTTGAAATCCCATCGGGGACGACGCCGGCATGGTCTGCCTCCGCGGCTGATCTACTTGAGGGCGGCAAGCTGACGTCCGGCGAGGCAAAGGCCGCACTATCAGACGACCGCCTGAAGATCGAAATCAAAGGCGACGATTCCGCGTCCGACGACCAGTTCGCGTCCGCTCCCGTTCGCGTACGAAAGCGCACCGACTATGTATTCACGGTTTGGGTTGAGAGCGTTCAAGCACCAATGGTGGTCAAGGTCAAAGGACCCGACGCGCGCATTACTCTCGCAGCAATGAGCGTTCTGAAGGCCCGTCGAAAGAGAGTGAAGAAAGCCTCAGACCGTCCCAGCATCACCGCGATGTCAATTCCGTTTTCCAGTTGCCAGCAGGATACGGTGCGCCTGGTGGTCAGCAACGGCGGTCAGGCGATGGCACAGCCGGTGGTGAAGGTGGGACAGGCTGAGTTGTGGGAGCTTGGGCCGACCCCGTCCGCGTGGACTCGCCACCCGCGATCGGTGGTCCGCGGCATTCAGAAGAACGTCTTCAAGACGAGAGTGATGCGCCCGCTTATTCTCGCTGGGATCATACTGCTGGCGCTGGCTGGGCGCCGGCGCGCGCTAGTGATTTTGCTCGCAGTTCCAGTCTACTATCTGTGTACCCACGCAGCCTTCAGCACGGAGTACCGCTACATTCTGGCCATTCACTACTTTCTCTTCGTGTTCGTCGCCGCCTCTTCATTTTGGGCGTGGGCCGCACTCAGGGAAGGTTCGCAACTGGCGTACGACTCGCTGATGCGTCGTTTCCTTCGGACGGCGCCGGATCGAGTTTAGTCATTCGAGGAGGCGACCCGTTCGGCACCCGCGTTGGGGTCAAGAAGATCAGTAGTTAGCCCAGAGTGCTTCGCTCCTGGGCTGCTTGGACGAATGGCAGCTCTTCGTTAGAGCTTCAATGCATGCCTAGGCCGAGTGAATACCCGCGTCTGCTAGATGGCGTATTAGATCGGCGTGAGCTCGTTCGATCAAGTCTTCGGCGTCGCGCGCGTTCGCCGCCGAGGCCGAAAGAGTTATTCGGAACGTCAAATCCGTGCCGAAGCGGCCGGCGTGCGACTTTATGTAGACGCCCGGATGGGCGCTTGCCACCGTGCCTAGCAAGGACGCCAACGCTGATTCGTCTCCGCACTCCACCAACAACTCGCGCTCGACATAGGCGCCGCCACCGAACAGCCCGATAAAGAATCCTTGAAGCGGTCCCTCGACTATGCCTTTCATCTCTGCGGGGACCCCCGGCAGGGAGAGTATCTGACTGTCCCGAACAGTGAGGAGCATTGCAGGTGCTGTGCCGACCGGGTTGTCAATCATCTTAGCGCCCTCAGGAAACATGGCCATCTTCGATCGCGCGCCGGTCATCTCTGCGCTCGCGACATAACCCCGAGCCGCAAGTTCGCTATACCTGCGCTGAACGAAATCGGCGGCGGCTGGATCCGATACGAGCTGGAGGCCACAGGCCTTCGCGATGGCTGCGAGCGTCAGATCGTCATCCGTGGGTCCCAGTCCGCCGCAGGTAACAATCAGATCGGCCCTGCGCCCCAGCGACAGCTTCATCTCAGCAGCGACAGCGCCGGCCTCGTCTGCTACAACGGCGATGTGACGCACGCAGCCACCAGCCCCCCTGATCACGCGACAGAGATAGTTGGAATTGGTGTCCTGGACGAGGCCGAGGAGGACTTCATTTCCGACGATGATGATCTCGGCACTGAGCACGAACGGATTATACAGGATGGGAGGTAAGGAGTGTGGGAGCGTGGGAGTATGGGAGGGTGGGAGTGCGGTCTGCCCATACTCCCACCCTCCCATACTCCAATACTCCCATATTTCTCCACTCGCTTCAGGCATCCTTTACGCTCCAAAGAATCTCAAACACGATGGTGGGGCTGGGCGGCCGGCTGTTTTTGGTTCGTGCGGCCACGCCCACTAAGCCCTGCCACCTTCGCATCCTTTCACGGTTCAGGAGGACTATCGAACAATGAAGAAGAATAGAATTCTTTGCGGCGCATTCATCGCCCTGATGGCGTTAGGCCTTACAGGCTGCCCGGAGCGCAAACGCATCGGTGACATAGCGGGCGACCCGGGTCGCTACTTCAACAAAGAAGTGACAGTGGTCGGGCGAGTCACTCGATCTTACGGCGTCGCTGGAGCCGGTGTTTTTGAAATTGATGACGGTACCGGCCGCCTGTGGGTTGTCAGCGAAAAGTACGGGGTGCCTAGTAAGGATACGTATGTCGGCGTCAGCGGCAAAGTCATCCCGGGATTGACCTACAACGGCCGCAACTACGGGACGGGCATGCAAGAGACCAGGCGGCGAACAAGAGGGGAGACAAAATAGGAAATTCGAATTTCGAAGTTCGAAATTCGAATTTCCCTTACGTTGAGCCAGGGATCTGATGGGTATGAGGCTTCAGAAGCTCGTACCCTTCCGAACGCGCGACATAAGTCGCTGCCGTGATGTCGCCGACAACGTTAAGCGTCGTTCGGCACATATCCAGGATGCGGTCGACGCCAAGTATTATCGCGATAAGCGACGGATTCACGCCAATGGTAACCAGGACTAATACGATGAAGGGTATGGACCCCGACGGGACGCCCGCCGTTCCGATGCCACCAAGTATTGCGAGATAGGCAACGACCACCTGCTGACCAAGCGTGAGATCAACTCCAGCGAGCTGCGCCAGGAACAGTACAGTCACACCCTCATAGAGCGCCGTGCCATTCTGATTAGCGGTCGCGCCGATCGTAAGCACAAAGCTATTTATCTCACGGGGCACTCCGAGGTTTTCTTCGGAGACTCGCAACGCCGTCGGCAAGGTGGCATTCGACGAGGAGGTCGAAAAGGCCGTCAGCATAACGGTCTTGATCCGGCGGAAGAATTGCAGCGGTGACAACCGAGACAAAAAGTAAACCGACAGCGAGTACACGCCGAACATGTGCAAGGCGAGTCCCACCAGTACAGTCACCACAAACCATCCCAGCGCCGCCACCAAATCCAGGCCGAATCGAGCGGTGTTGGTGAACAGAAGGCACGCGACCGCGAATGGAGCGACCTTCATAATGATATCGATTATCTTGGCCGAGACTGCGTAGAGAGCTTCGAGTCCACTCACCAGAGGCGCGGCTACCTCGGGGCTAACGAGCGTCACAGCTATGCCCAGAAGGAGCGAGAAGAACATCAGATGCAGCATGTTGGGGGTGTCATCTTTGATCAGCCCGGTGGGATTGGTCTTCAGGCCGGCAATCGCGGCGATGGGGTTCTGCGGAACGATCGTCTTCACAATCTGCATCAACACCGACTCAGTCGGTCCCGCCTTCTGCGCTTCCTCCACCTGCTTACTGGCGTCCGATCCGTAGCGTGCCTTCAGTGCTTCGGCAGTCGAAGGATCGATTCGTTTACCCGGCTTGACGGTATTGGCCAGGGTCAGTCCGATCGCGACGGAGATCGCTGAAATCACTATCGTATAAGCGAAGGCTTTCAGCCCAACCCGTCCGAGCTTGCGGATGTCGCCGATACCGGCCACTCCTACGACCAGCGATGAGAAAACGAGCGGCACAACGATCATCAGCAACAGGCGGAGAAACAACTGCCCAATCGGCTCAGTGATGTTGCTTATGATCCAGGCGACCTTGGTGTTGTTGCCGCCCAATATGGCGTTGACTACAAGGCCGGCGCCGGCGCCGATCACAAGTCC
>JBGPFL010000291.1:0-6477 GCA_041483295.1 Blastocatellia bacterium
AGGTTGCCGCGACATTGAGTCCCACTCTTGATTGCACCCTGTGGCAACTGCGAAAAGCGTGATGTCGTTGGCAGCAGGCATCGTGTCCTCTCAACGGTCTTGCCGGCTCAGTTCAAGTGCCCTCGTAGTCACATAGTATTTCGCCAGCAGGTTCGGCTTCTCATATGAAGGCAAAGACTTCGGATTCCTGAGGCATTCGAGGAACCGCTCAGTCACTTGAGCGAAGTGCTCCTCGTGCCCCACACGATACTTCTCCGGTATCGTGATCCGGACCCGCTCTCCGATCTCTTCAACCCCTACGCCCGGGAACTTCGCTTGAAGAGTTTCGATCTTCTTTTTCAAGGCCGCGAGCACTTCAGATCTCATTTGCGGTTCCGGCACAACGTACAGCTCCGGCCGGTATTTCTCCTCGACACCCTGCCGGATTTCCACACGGGACCTGGTGCCCCTGAAAATCGCAAGATGAGTATCGCCGGCGCCCGGGGGAGCCTCGTAGTTCCAACCTGCCAGCACTCTCGCGTGAATGCCGCGCAGGGCGTACGAAACTGAGCCGTTACAATACAGGTCCAGCCGATCTCCCTTCACGTTCGTCGCCAGATATTGGGGGAAATCGGGTTCACCGGTTACTCGTCGGAATTCCGATCTATTGATGGCGGTCGCCCATCGCTTTGCGGAGGTGACATTGATGTCCCTGTGATAGTCGATCGCCTGCTCAGGGAAGAGCATCCACTGCACTAGATCGACGAGGTGCGTTCCCGTATCCGGGACGCCCTCTCCCTGCTGGTCGACGTCGAAGAACCAGGCGGGCCGGAGATTCGGCACGCCGGCGACGGTCTTCATCAGATGATGCACGCTTTCAATCTGGACTCCCGGCTCCTGTTCGGTGCCGGCAATGATGGAGCCGAACGTCGCGGCATCGTTGATGAGTTCCTTCTGAAGCATCGTTGAAATCTCGTATCGCTCGGTCATAATGTCGTAGGCGATGATGCCCTTCTGTGTGGCCATATCCAGCGAAGCCTCGAGCTTCGAAAGGTCGGCGGACGTGATGATCCAGGGCTTGTCCGCGAGCACATTGAGCCCGGCTTCAACGCATGCTTTGATCCTGTCGATCTTGCCTCGATTGCGGCCCGAGATCACCACCGCATTTCCCGGCCGTTCTTTCAGCATCCGCTCAAAGAAATCTGGCCCAGTGTGAATATCCAGCTCCCAGGATGTGGGATCTTCACCGCGGAGATTGAATCGCGCTATTCGATTCAGGTGCTCGGTCAGATCGAATCCGAGCGGCGCATAAACGGCCACTCGCTTTGACACGCCGGGATACATTCGTTTCTGAACGAGCGCCGCATGAAAATGGCCCGGATCGAGCGTGATTATCTTCACTTCATTCATGGAGCGGTCCCTCTGCAGTGCCGCTGAAGCCAGGACGGCCAGACCCGCGATGACCACCAGCGATGATGCCAGACGTAACGTGGCAGTCGGCGAAGACCTGGAATCTGACAACTCGTGCCTCCTGGGGTAAGCGTTTCGCATTTCGCGTTCGTCGTTCTTCGTTGCGAATCGCGACCGAAATGGACGGAGCGAAAAACGAGAAATGGAAAACTACAAACGCCGAACGTTCTGGACGCGGACAATGATGGCCTTGGGATGGGTGTGCGTCAAGTGGTGAGGCGTTTGGCGTTTGGCGTTTGGCGTTGCGAGTCGCGACCGAAATGCAGCGGAGCGAAGAACGCGAAACGACAAACACGAAACGTAGCATCCCTACTTCCGCGCCCTTGCGACCAGTAATGCCGCCGAGTGAGGCGGCATATCCCTGGCCGTGAAGACGCCCTGGTACTCACCGAGCGACTTGCCGCTCCAGTGGTCTGTTATCTGGCAGACTTGCGGCAGGCGGACGGATATCGTTTGCGGATCGTCTCTCCAATTGAAAAGAGAGATGACCCGTGCATCAGCAAGCGCCACCTCGCCAACGCTCAATGAGTCATCCTGGAACCTGGCGGCGACGCCTGTCGGCGGCAGCAGCTTCTTGAGAATTGCCAGCCGCTCCGGCGAAATCTTCGTGAGATCGTCGCCCGACAGCACCATACCACCGGCCGCGTAGATCGCCGTAGCATGGAAGAGAAACTCGTCCTCTCCGAGTTGACCCGTGAGCACTACCGCGTCCGGGTCATTCCACCAGAGGCTCCCGTTTTGCCAGTTGCGGCTGAGATTCTGTTGGGCGGTGGTCTTCACGCGATCCCAACTTCGCTTGATATCATTCGAGCTGCGCGAACCATGAATCAACCCCAGCGAAGGCCATATCGGATGGTTGCAGCCCAGGATGAAGCTGTCGCCCCCGCCTCGCAGTATCGCCTGCATGCCGCGCCGGTACGCTTCGATCCGAGTCGCGCGCGGATCGTGAAAGCTGCCGCCGTGGATGGCACCCCAAAAATTGGCGTCGAGTTTGAAGTAGGTGCAGCCCCAGTCCTGGCGCATTGTGCGGAAGATCAGCTCGAGATGCTTTTGGGCTTCCGGATGCGTCCCATCCAGCGCATACCACGGCCCTCGACGCCAACCGCCGAACGTCACCCGGTCTGCGCGCAGCGGCTTGCCTTCGAGGTCTTTGACAAACCAGTCGGGATGCTGCTGAAAGAGATGCGACTTCTCCTCCGCGATAAAGGGCGCCACCCAGATGGCCGGCTCAAAACCCCGCTCTCGAATCTGTTTGAGGACGCCCTGCACATTTCCACCGAACGCCGCTCCGGTCTCGAGCCAATCGCCCATTGCAGGCTGGTATCCGTCATCTATCTGAATGTATTTCAGACCGGGCGAGTTCCTGGCGATTACATCCAGGTTGTCCAGTACCTCGCGCGCGGTAACGGCCGGCCCAAAACAGTACCAGGAACACCAGCCCGTGGGCGGCGTCTCTAACCGCAGCGGAGGGTGATTCTCGATCAAACGCAGCGCCAGTTCCTGGAGCAACTGTTCGCGCCTGGCGCCGGATCGGAAAGTGAACTCTTCGAGATCCCACCTCTCACCAGGCCTGATCTCCAGTCCCTCGGTGTCGACGACCACCTGCAAGGACGCACCGCGGAGATAGAATTGTCCAATGAAGCGGCGACACGACGTGAACGCGAGCAGGTGATGGCCGCCGCCCTGGGGTAATGACAGACTCATCATCCCGTAGGCGCTCCGCGCGTCAGCGGGCACTGGCATCTTATAGTGCTTGGCGTCGGTATAGTTGCCGAGATCAACCGGCTGCCCGAGCGTTCCGCCGGTCTGGCTCAGCATCTGAAATCCTTCACCGTAGAATGCTGTTTCTGGCGGAAGCTGCAGCGCAAGCTCGAAGAGCACGACCTCCTTTACCCGCACACTCTTCCGGCCGTGATTGATCAGCCGCGCGCGACATAGCGGGCCGCGCCATTCGCGAGTCAGCTTAAGCTGCTTGACCTCGCCGGGCTCGCCGACCGGCACGACGCTGCTTGAAGCGTTGAGGAAAGATTGCTGGTCCAGACCTTTTACTCTCTCATCTCTAATTGGGTGGCTGCCGGCGACAACGGTCAACAGAGGTGATGCGAGCGCGAGCTCAAGAATCTCACGACGGGTGATTCGTCCAGAACGCACAAGGTCTCCATGGCGCTTTGGCGCCCCTGATGCGAAGCGAAAAACGTGAGCTTTAGGAAAGTCGAGTTAGTCAGCGCGCCCCACGCTCGCAAATCCCCTCCCAGGCCGCTGAGCATCCACCAAGGCGCCCGAATTATATTTAATTCTGTTAGCGATAACAACCAAATTTCTATCGTTAACATTGCGGATTTCGACTTAGCATGAGCAAGGGCAATTGGTGGAAATCGGGACGACTTGTAGCAGTCTGGTCCCATCCCAATCCCACCCACGGTCAGGGTCTGGGTCTGGGAGTCCTCAGAGCCGCCCTGTTTGCGCTAGGTCAAAGTGATTCGCAACTCTGACATCAAAGCTTGTAGTTGCAGATTGAGTTGTTTCCTCCCAAGTGTTCAATCTCCAGTCGCGGGATCGATCCGATCTTCACACAGTCTCGGAAGTGGGTGGTTCGTTCATATCCTGACTCTGTTGATGCTACAGCAATGTTTGCCTGCCTTCGAAGGCCGGGCCTGAACAATCCACCGTGAGTGGGATTCGCGGAATTCTTTCAATCAGTCTCTTGATGTGGGGGACACTTCCTTGCGAAAGCTCCTCTGCTCGAGCTGCAACAGACCCTACAGGAGGGCCATCGTTGACGCACGCATGGACAGTCAGTAGAATACGTCGTCGCGTTGCTATCACGGACAAGGCCGCAACCTTAGAGTGCAATGAACAACTCACAGAACGACGACTGCCGGAAGGGGATAGGGTGCCGATCACAATTACAGACCTGGTGACCAGCGATATTAGATTTCCTACCTCGCGGTCGCTCGATGGCTCTGATGCAATGAATCCCAATCCGGATTATTCGGCTGCCTACATCGTCCTTCGCACCGATAGCCCGGACAAGTTAGAAGGGCACGGACTCACCTTTACCATCGGCAGGGGGAATGATCTCTGCGCAGCCGCAATAGAAGCACTCCGACCACTCGTTGTCGGTAAAACACTCGAGTCCATTACGGCTGACCTGGGTGCATTCTGGAGCGCAACAACCGGAGACAGCCAGCTTCGCTGGTTGGGACCGGAAAAGGGCATCATCCATCTTGCAACCGGCGCAGTGGTCAATGCCGTGTGGGATCTATACGCCAAGACAGAGGGCAAGCCACTTTGGAAGCTGCTGGTCGACATGACCCCGGACGAGTTAGTAGCCTGCATTCCGTTTCGATACATCACCGATGCTCTCACTCCGGATGAAGCGCTGGAGATCCTTCGCAGGAACCAGCCAATGCGAGCGGAGCGCGAGGCGGAGATGTTGTCCCAGGGGTT
The DNA here is from genome assembly GCA_041483295.1 of Blastocatellia bacterium. Taxonomy (GTDB): domain Bacteria; phylum Acidobacteriota; class Blastocatellia; order UBA7656; family UBA7656; genus DASYSA01. The sequence goes on from JBGPFL010000291.1 coordinate 4,900, forward strand.
TCCGGCCTACACCACTTCTGCCGGGTGGCTTGGATATTCAGACGAGAAGTTGCGCCGGCTGCTGCGTGAGGCGGTCGCCAGCGGATGGTCGTACTTCAAGATGAAGGTGGGCAGGGACCTCGAAGAGGATATTCGCCGCGCCGCCATCATTCGCGAGGAGATAGGCAACAGCCGAAAACTCATGATGGATGCCAATCAGGTCTGGGATGTGAGTCAGGCTGTCTCCTGGATGAGTGAGCTCGCCCGGTTCGATCCTTACTGGATCGAAGAACCGACCAGTCCGGACGACGTGTTGGGTCATGCCACTATCGCAAGAGCGATCTCTCCGATTGCAGTAGCAACAGGAGAACATTGTCATAACCGCGTAATGTTCAAGCAGTTCTTCCAGGCTAATGCCATCAAGTTCTGTCAGATCGACAGCTGCAGATTGGGAGGCGTCAACGAGGTCCTGGCGGTGCTCTTGTTGGCAGCCAAGTTCAACATTCCGGTCTGCCCGCATGCGGGAGGGGTCGGACTCTGCGAATATGTGCAGCACCTGTCAATCTTCGACTACATATCGGTTGCCGAGTCGCTCGAAGGGCGAATGCTTGAATACGTCGATCACCTTCACGAACACTTTCTGCATCCGGTGGTGCTGAAAGGCGGGCGCTATATGGTGCCGAAAGCACCGGGCTACAGCATCACGATGAAGCGTGAATCGCTCGAGAGCTACAGCTTCCCTGACGGAGCGGCATGGAACTCACACAACCCGGCGCCACGATAGCCGTCCTTCACCGGCAGGTCAAATCTCATCTATTTGGGAACCAAAACGAACTTCTTGCCTCCTAGCGCTATCCTGTTTACAAGTCCCGCCTAGGAACCAGCAGTCTAAATCACTCTAGGAAAAGGCTAAACCCTGTAGAGGGTAGCTCAGCGGACTCTGCGAATATGTGCAGCACCTGTCAATCTTCGACTACATATCGGTAGCCGCGACACTTTCAAACTTGCTTGCGCTCGTGTTCTTTGCGGACGAAGATATTGTCTTGCTTCGGTTCCCCATCGCATTCGATGGCGAGCGTCGTGATTGGGTCATCCGGCGCCTTCTCTGGAAGCCCCGTGAAACGCACGCGCAAGCGGTCCTGTTGAAACGACACCTTCTGGCCGGTCGCGAGTAAGCTGGCGGACTTGACCTGTGACATCAACCCGGCCATCACGGCCGTTTCGCCGGGCCAGAAATGGATATGCATGTAGAGCGTGTTTCCGCGCCTGGTGAAGCTCGCGTAATTCGAGCGGCGCGGCTGGCAGTTGTCGCTTCCATAGATCGCTTTTCCACTCCTATCCATCCACTGACCCACGGTGCTAAGAATGTGAATCGATTCTTCAGGAATTGACCCGTCGGGCTTTGGACCGATGTTGAGGAGATAGTTGCCGCCGTCGCGAGCGCAGGTAATCAGATTGCGAATGACGGTCTTGGGCGTCTTCCAATCGTCGTCGCTGCGGTGGTACCCCCAACTGCCGTTCATGGTCATACAGGATTCCCACGCGCGGCCTCCCTCTTCAGCTTGAATGCGCTGCTCGGGTGTGGAGAAATCTCCCTGA
>JBGPFL010000292.1:0-6447 GCA_041483295.1 Blastocatellia bacterium
CGTTCCTCGTTTGTCGTTTCTCGTTCCGGGTTGGCGTTCACCGCCCGAACGAGAAACGAGAAACGAGGAACGAGAAACGAGCAACTCATTTGAGGAGGTGCCCTATGAAATCGGTGACTCGAATCTCTCTCCCCTTCCTCTTGCTTTTCGTCTCTTTCTTTACCCTCTCGATCGTCACTGGTCAATCGCCCGAAAGGGTTTCAACAGACGATAAGATAAGACTCGGAGTCGATCTGGTCGTCCTTGATGCCCTGGTGTTGCAGCAAAAGACAGCCCGTCCCGTCGGCGATTTCAAGAAGGAAGACTTCACTCTGTTTGAAGACGGTGTGAAGCAGGAGATAACTCACTTCGGCCGGGATACCATGCCGCTGTCGGTTCTTCTCCTCATAGACCGCGGCGGATGCCTCGATCCGTTCGGTGAAGAGGTGCGCCACGCAACCACTGAAGCTCTCAATCGCCTCAAGCCCGACGACGAGGTGGCGATGATGGCTTTCCACGACACCACCGAGATCGTTCAGGGTTTCACCCGCAACAGGAATCGTCTTGTCGATGCGCTCGGCCGCATGCCGCCGCACGACGAGAACGCGGGCCATTGCTTCAACCGGGCTTTCTTTGAAGCCGCAAGATACATGCAGCGAGCGGGCAATCCTGACGGCCGCCGCGTCATCATCGTGATCACCGGAGTGACTACCGGCTTTGAGTGCTCCGGGCCTTCGGTTGAAGAGGCTCATATGAAGGTGCTCGAGTCAGGCAGCGTCGTTTGCGGCCTCATTCCAAAGTCGACTGAGCAGAGGATGGAAAGCGGAGTTATGAGAGCCGCCGCAGGAATCGCCGGACTGTTCAAAGTTCGAAGCTCAGGTGTCAACAAGCTCGCTGAAGAGACCGGCGGCGAAGTGCTGAGCGACAAGCCCGAAGTCCTGGACCACGCATTCAACACCCTTGTCGATCACCTCCGCACGCGTTACAGCCTCGGCTTCGTCTCTTCCAACGCGCAGCGGGATGGAACCTTTCGCAAGGTAAAGCTTGAGATTGCTCCTGCGGTTTTGAAGCGAAGAGAGAGCGAAGGCAAACTCATTGTTAAGACCCGACGAGGATACGTAGCATCGAAGGTGAGGCCGGGGAGGATCTGAAGTCCGCCGCATCCGTGAACACGGCAATCAGACCACTCGCTGCGAAATCACGCTTCATTAACACCTCGATTCATCGAGGTGTGGCGGTGGCCCAGAGTGTACTTCGACTGTTTCAACAGTCTTCGGATTTCCGCGAGAGGAAACCGTTGAAACGGTTGGGGGCCCCGCCGGTCGATGGCCACCTCACTGAAGTGAGGTGTTAATGAGATGGACGCTCGCCTATCCCGGTGGAGTGAGGAGTCAAGAGCATATGGCTCGCTGCGAGTTCATCCTTCAATTGCTCCTGCTTGTCTTTGTAAACATCAACTGGAGCGCACCTTTTTACGCCCGCCATCTCATCGCCCCGCGCGTCTTTGTTCTGGCATACGCTTGACACCCGCGTTGCATCACCAATAGAGTCGCTCGAAATGAGAGACGCGCGCGAGGCTGCGAGGACCCTCTTTATTAACGACGAGGGTGAGTTGCGTTGCGGCTGGCGCGTGCTCGTCTTCTTCGTTGCCTTTCTGATCTTATCGACCTTGTTCGCTGTGTTAGCGAAGGCGATTGGCGGCGTCATTCCTGCAGTCGGGCGCGCGATCGCGAGCACGAATGCTTACGCTTCAGCGGCACAGAAGCTGGCCGGCTCCTTCATCATCACCATCATCAGTCTGTCGGGCATCCTGGTCGCGTCGGCGTTCTGTGGGCGCCTGCTCGAACGGCGCACCCTCGCCTCGGTAGGCTACAAGCTCCATCCGAGCTGGTTGCGCGATTTCGGATCTGGCTTGATCCTGGGAGCAGTCACTCTTGGGCTGTCGGTGGGAATTATGTTCCTGGCGGGCGCGGCGTCCTTCAGAGCACAAACCACTGACGTCGCAACCCTGGCTCCAAGATTCACAGTGCTGTTCATCTTCTTTCTTCTGGTGGCAGCCTTCGAAGAATTACTGGTTCGCGGTTTCGCGTTTCAAGCGCTGGCTCACAACGTAGGACCCGTCTTCGCAATTGCGGCGACTTCGGTTGCCTTTGGGCTGCTACACCTCAGTAATCCGAGCGTGACGGTCTTCTCTACCGTCAACACGGTTCTGGCGGGGGTCTGGCTTGGGACAGCTTATTGGATAACCCGAAGCCTCTGGCTTGCGACTGCGTTGCACATCTCGTGGAACTTCGCGATGGCGTTCATTTTTGGATTGCCTGTCAGCGGGATTGCCGACTTCGTCCCACTCGCCTGGCTCATCGGCCAACCCGGTTCGCCGACATGGTTGTCAGGGGGCGACTATGGACCGGAGGGCGGGGCGGCGGCGACGATAGGGCTTTTGCTATCCACGCTTGCGATATGGAAGAGTGGCCTCTGGACGGCATCCGCGGAAATGCTGGCCGCCGTGCGCCACGGGTCGCGAGATCGACTCTCAGTCGGACAAGAGCTGCACGAGGATCACTGAAACAGATTCAAAGGGTTTTCCTTATTTGGTCCTGACTCGCTCCCTGTTCGCCCATCTCAAAAGCGCGGCTCACATCTTGATTTAGATAGATGATCAGTCCGTAGATCATCAATCCGATAGCCGTCGGAGCGCAGTAACAAGTGAACATAGCCAGGCCACCGATGCACAAAGCCACGATGCCGAGCGTTCGACTGCGGTACTTCAGATTTTTTATGCCTGCTGCAATGTTGAGTCCGCCAGTTCCCAAGAGCAGCCCACCGAAGAGGATGTAGATTCCTCCAAACAGTGCTATGACCCGCTCCTCCTCTGCCTGATGGCTGGAACCACTCAAGGAGAACATCGCCGGCCCGGCGATCATACAGAGCAAACCAATAAGAGAGACCAGCGTGCCCTGAACGATCATAAGTATCGCGACTACCGTCACCTGACCGACATAGCCCGATCGTCGGGGAGGCAGCGGAGGGTATCCTCCACCCTGGTATCCGCCGGGAGGCGGGGGATAGCCTCCGCCCTTATAGCCTCCACCTTGATAGCCTTCCTGGGGATTACCGTATGACGGCGGAGTGCTCATTGTGTTCTCCTTGTTCTCATGTCGTGAATGAGAATGAATTGGACCTGATGTTGGGGGCAAAGACTCACCAGTAAGCGCGCTAGGGAACGGTACGGAAGGTTTGACAGGTACCTGCGCCAGCGGACCGGGGTCACTAACAAAGCGAGAGCCCACGGGAAACCCTCAGCCGGATAATTCTCTTGCCTATCCTCTCTCTCAAGCGTTCCGATCGGCGATATCGCCGATGACCGGCAGCTTCCACGTCTCGCCTTGCCCTGCCTTCACCATCGCAATGATGTGAATGACCAGTATTGGTATGAAAACGACGAGCGCTACAAGGTCAACGAGAAACCTGGCTCCCATGCCAACCACCCCGCTGCCGGGACCACCCATCGCGGATAATCTGGCGCCCGCGCCCAGAATGCGGAAGACTAATGCCACGACGAAAAAGACTGCCGCGAGAAGCAGGCCTTGCAATGCGTGAAACCGAACGAACCGATTCTCGTTTGGCTCGGTCGCAAGCCACAATACCGAAGCAATCACATTCAGCCAACAGCAGCACAGCGGGAAGTAGCAAAACAAAGCTGCGCTCCTGTAACTGAACGCCAGCACTTTGGTCCTGCCGTCCGAGGGATCCTGTGGTGGCCTATAGTCTCCACCCCTATATACTCCTGGAGCAAGGCCGTCCGACGGAGGATTACTCATTATGTTTTGTCCGATTCCGAGGCACTTCTATGCCGGGCTGCGCTACCAACAGTCGCATGTGTTTCCAGAAATAAATGGCAAATGCTGCGAGTCAGTAATCGGGCACAGTCTTTGAAACTTCCGCCACTGCAAAGCGGTATTCCCACACCTCGGGGAACAAAGGCTAGCTGGAAGTTATCGGCCGATTCTAACCGCGATGAATCAAACGGGGACTAAGCGCTGAAAAGCGGCATTCGGCGGCGGGCTACGTATTCTTGTCCGCGATGTTGCCGATAACCGGGATCTTCCATATCTGGCCCTGGTACGCCTTCACCATCCCGACGATATGAAGAATCAGGATGATTGCCCCGAACACCAACTGGACCAGCAAGATCAAGAAACTGCCGCCCACGGCTGCCCCGCCTACTGCATTTGAACCAGTCGCAGAAGCTCCCGCCATCAGAGTTATTTGCAGAATCCAGAAAACTACTCCACAAACGATACCCACGGCCAGCAACAACAGGCTCTGCATGGAGTGAAAGCGCAGGACCTTGTTCTCCTTTGGCTCAGAAACGAGCCAAATGATCGAACAGATCACGTGTATGCAGCAGATCGGCAAATAGGCAAGAAGTCCGGCAACACTATAGTCGAGGCCGAGCGTTTTCGTCTTTCCGGTCAGTCCCCCATACGGCGGCTGGTTACTCATCTGTGGTTCCTCCTGTTCGAACTTAGGTTTAGCGATGTGTCGCGCGACATACTACTAAACGCGCAGACGAGTGACAAGTGGCAAGTGGCAGCTCTTGAGGCCTCACTTGCCGCCGGCAGCGGGTTTGTTGGACTCTCGTACTTCGACTCTCTCTTTCGCTATCTCAATCATCTGCCCGCCCGCCTGCTCGATGTAGTACACCTTGACGCGCCTCGTATTGACGCCTTCCCCCTTGATTACCCCGATGAAGAAGTCCGTGCCCTTCGTATAGGCCTGCTTGTCCAGATCGGGACTTTCGGCCTTCTTTCTCCCGAGCAGACTGTCGAACGGGGTCACGCCGTATTGCGAATAGGTATAGAGGCTAACCAGCACAGATCCGAGCACTACTGCGGCAATTGACCCCAGTACCGCGATCTTGATCCGCCGCCATGAGAAGAGCCGCTCTTCCCCGGTCTCCTCCTCGACCTCGTGTTGATCTAGCATCGCCGACCCTCGCTAATAGTCAGTCACTGTGAATCTGATACATTTGCTCGTCGAACCCCAGTGGGTGGGATTCAGAACGCCATTTTTGTCCATCACAATCACTGTGACTCAGGACTAGACTAGAGCCTGAACTTCTTCATCAGCAGCGTGGCTATCCCAAGATAGAAGAAGAACGTGATCACGTCGGTGAAAGTCACAACAAACATTGAAGACGCAAGCGCGGGGTCGACTCTCAAGCGCTTCAACAACACCGGAACAAGAGTCCCGAGCGCTCCGGCCACAAGCAGACTCAGCACCATCGTGAAGCCCAGCACCGCGGCAAGCCCAGGCGAAAACCAGATCGCCGTTATCGCAAACACGATCGCGCCTACCAGCACTCCGTTGATCAGCCCCACAAGTGATTCTTTGAGCACGACTCGTCTGCCGGTATCCCAGCCAACCTCGCCCAGACCGATGCCCCTCACCACAACCGTCATCGTCTGCGTCGCCGCGTTGCTCCCCATCGTCGCCACAACCGGAAGGAGCACCGCCAGCGCCAGCGAGTTGCGGATAGTATCGAGATAGAATCGAACGATCGCAACCGCGATCAGCGCCGCACCGAGCGACAACATCAGCCAGGGCAGCCGCCTCCGCACCGAGTTCAACGGCGAGCCCATTGCACGATCGTCCGCGTCAACGCCCGCAAGCGCGTAGATGTCTTCTGTGGCCTCCTCTCGCATAACGTCGATTATGTCATCTACAGTGATGATCCCCGCCAGCTTGTTCTCCTCGTCGACCACTGGAACCGCCAGCAGGTTATAGGTCGCCACGATCCGCGCAACCTCTTCCTGGTCGGTATCGGCCGAAACTTTGATCACGTCGGTGATCATTATCTTTCGGAGCGGAGTCGACGGCGGGTTCAGGAGCAGTTGCCTCAAACTCACGACTCCCAGCAAGTGATTGCGCGAATCGACCACGTACAGATAGAAGGCCATTTCGAAGTCTTCTGAACGCCTCTGCAGCGCGGTGATGGCCTCAGAGATAGTCACATCTTCATCGAGGGCGAAGTAGTCGGGCGTCATTATGCGCCCGGCGGTTTCATCGGCGAACCCGAGCAGCTCCTGAACGTCGGTCGAGTGCTCGACCTTCATCGCATCCAACAGCTCGTCGCGCAGCTCGTCCGGCAGTTCCGAAACCAGCAGCGCGGCGTCGTCGGACGGCAACTCCTGAAGAAGTCTGGAGACATCATTGCTGCCCAGCGTGGTCAGCAGCGCAACCGAAGCGTCCGTTCCCATTTCTGACAGGGCTTCCGCTGTCTTGGTCAGGTCGCCTTGAACAAGCGCATGAAAGATGGCTTCGCGTTCGTGTTGGGGAAGCTGAGTGAGTAGCTGGGCTATATCAACAGGGCGAAGCTTCGTCAGCAGGTTGGTGGCGTTCGACATTGCGCCGCGACGAATCAGCCGGCTGACAGAGTCCAGCATTAGATTGAGCCGCTGCACC
>JBGPFL010000293.1:0-6445 GCA_041483295.1 Blastocatellia bacterium
CTGCCGGCACGTCGGCGCGACCCACCGGCTCGTCCGTTCTCTTGAACGACGCTTCCGATGCTATCGCCGCCTCGCAAACATCCAGTCTGGCGATTGCGCTGGTCTCGATCTACCTGATGATGGTCATTCTTTTTCGATCGTTCGCCACCGCATTGCTCGCGCTGATTCCGAACTTGCTGCCAATCATCTGCTTCTTCGGATTCCTCGGATGGACCGGCATCTATCTCGACATAACCACAAGCCTGGTGGCGAGCGCGGCGCTGGGTCTCGCGGTCGATAACGCCGTTCACACAATAAGGCGCTACCGCCAATGCCTGTTCGATCGAGGCGGAGCTGCCAACGAGAACGAAGGATGGGCGATGTGGCTGACTCTGCTCAGGACGGGCAAGCCGATGGTGCTCGCGAACCTGATGCTCACCGCCGCGTTTTTGATCTTCGTGCTCTCGTCATTCGTGCCGGTTCGAACAGCGGGACTCTTGTGGGCCGTGACGATAATGGCATGCCTGGCCTCGGACCTGATCTTCCTTCCCGCGCTGATGAAGAGCTGGCCCTTCGCTCGAGTCGCGCCTGGCAGGAGTCAAATGGTCAGCGGCCCCGTCATGGAGCAAACAATCCGAACTCAGGAAGGCGAGTAATCGATGAAAAGACCTCACCCGGTGCCTGGAGCTGTGCAGAGCAGATTTCCTCTGCGCAACCTTCGCTTCCTTTGATGGTATGAAGTCGGCGCCTCCACGTCGCGGGTGTAAAATCGCGACTAGGGGTATCAGTACTGCAGTAAGGAGGCGCCCATGACTACAACAGTATATTGCGGAGTTGACTTTCATGCGAGAGTACAAACCGTTGCTTACTGTGTCATCGCCGATGGGGAAATCCATCTGCACGAACTCAACCACCGCAAAGATGACGTACGTGGTTTTTACGCTCAGTTTTCCGGTGAAGTAGTCGTAGGACTGGAAGCCAGTGGCTACAGCCCCTGGTTTGAACAAATGCTCGAAGAGCTGGGACACACGGTGTGGCTGGGACACGCAGCAGAAATCAGACGGTTCGCCAAACGGCGACAAAAGAACGACCGCCGAGACGCCGAGCTGATACTGGACCTGCTGTTGAAGGGAGAGTTCCCTCGGATCCACCGCCCGAGTGCCCAAAGCAACGAAATACTGCGCATGCTGCGCTACCGCCATCGAATGGTGAAGATGCGGACGATGATCGTCAACAATCTTCAGGCCCTGGCCATCGGCTCTGGTCTGTCGTTGCAATCTCGTCTGTTGACTCGCCCTGGCCGGCTGCGATTGCTCGCTACTCAGATGTCTCCCGTCATGAGTCGGCAGCGCGAGGAGTGGCTCTCGCTTCTCGACAATCTGAACACGCGCATCGCATCGGTTGTGAAATGGCTGGAGCAGCAAGCACAGACCGACTCGAAGGTTCAATTGCTCAGGACTCATCCGGGCCTTGGGTTGTTGACCTCGATCGGACTGGTTCACAGCATGGAGCCGGTCACCCGCTTCGGCAATCAGCGCAAGGTAGCGGCTTATTTTGGAATGGATCCGATGGAACGTTCTTCTGCTGAAAAGAAGCGCTACATCGGAATCAGCAAAGCCGGCTCGCGCCTGGTCAGGTTTCTGCTCGTCGAGGCAGCTCAGACGGCGGCCAGAAACGATCAGGAGTTGAAGCGATTCTACCAGCGACTTGTTGCCAAGCGAGGCAGACCAAAAGCTCTGGTGGCGGTCGGCAGAAAGCTGTTGACTCGAAGCTACATCATGCTGCGAGACGGTATTGACTACGCAGAGTTCCTTCGTCGTGGCGTCGAAGCTCGGCCTGCTCGAAGAGACGCATAGGCCCTTAGTGCCTGTCCTTTGATTGAGCGGCCCGCCTCTTCTGGCAGGTTGTCGAGTTGACTCGAATCGGCCAACTCGACAACTTCCGGAAGAGTGCGAATCAATCCTCATAGGCTTGTGATGCCTGAATAGATGATTGATCGCGGCATTCGAGCCCCGATCCGACGAGGATCTGCTAAAACTAACTCTGAACACGAGCAGTCTGATGCCTGTAGAGAAATGGACACTTTGCTTTCGGAAGCCGGACCTGTGCCGAATAAGTGTTTGTGTGTTCACTTTTCCCTTGACACCGGCACCGACTTCATAGATGCGCCTCTGCGGTGAAATCTCATACCGCTAGCGCTTCCTCGCGCGAGACACCAAGCTGGGCTTGGTTGAGGCAGACCCTCACCAGTTAGCCTTTGATCTGGTACCTGCCCTGTTTATCGATGGTGATGATCGGCAACAGGCGATTCTTTTCGAAGAAGTCATATCCCGGCTTCAAACTCATCCAGAACTCCTGAAGCTTCCGATCCCCAAACTCGCGTTCCAGTCGCTTCAGCCCCTTTTCATTGAGCTTCGCCGGAAAAATGTGAATCGGTATGCTGGTCTGCCCGGCGGACCTTGCTTCAACCGCTATTACGTAGAGCTCCTTGATTCCTCCGTCCGTGATTGGAACGCATCCTATCGTGACACAATTGCCGTGAATGAAGATGTCGCCGCCCAGTCGCCCTTTCACTCCCAATATTTTGTCGGCCTGATTTGGGTAGCTCACTCCGAGTGACAGGTGGAAGGTGCTGAGCGGGTTAAAGCGGTCTATGCGATAGAACCCCTCGGGGACCTGATCGTCTCCTTGCTCTCTCTTCGGGCCAACCGTGCCGGAGCTTGCGCAGACCCTGTACTCTTTCAGTAGTTCGAAGGTGTCGTGATCGGCTCCGCTCACCCATAGCTCGACAGTCTGCTCGCGCTTGAACACACGTATGAAAATCTGTTTCGGCGGGTAGTTCAGTCTCTTTTCAGCAAAGAGTCGTTTGATGGCGGGCTCTTTTTCGGCGATGGCGCTCCTGACGCGATCGAACTTCATCTGCTCGGCCTTGAAACTCTGGCCCGAGGCTCGTTGAAGCGCAAGGCCAAGAACTAAAGCGGCCGCTACTGAAAGAACAGACAGATTCATTTAGATCTCCTATTCAAGAAGAGGCCGAACTCAACCGTAGTGCCTGATGCCTGGCTCTTTATGGTGACATGACGGCATTGGTTAGCTTTCACTACGCTCGCATTGGAGGACGATCCAAGCAAGCAGGTTGCATGTCTCGGAGAACTAATTGACCTTGAGGCCGATTCCGCCGGAGGTGGTTTCACAATCCACACGCGGCTTTTCGCTCAGACATCTACTCGTGGATGGCGGAGAGGGTCGGATCACACGCAAAGGTATCGACTAATAAGGTCTCTCATCGCTCTTTTTTTGGCCTGGTTATCATGGCGCCTGCGACGCTTCCCGAAAGCGAGCCGGCTAGAATTGTGAAGCCCACCCAGAAGATCAATTGAGGAAAGAAAGCCAGCCAAATAAACTTGGGCAGCAGGGTCATCTGAAACTGGGGCGGCATCCCAACGTAGTCGTAGTGTGTACCCCAGTCGCCTCGCATCGCCAGGAACATCACGACGACTACGGGGACTCGCGAGGCAACGCCATAAGCGACGAGTGTCCTGAACAACGCCGGCCAGGCAGCCAGTTGAATGAGCGCCGCAACCACCATGGCTGACCAAATCAGAAGTAGCCGGGGCCGTAGTTCGAGCTTGAGAGCGGGAATTAAGAAGAAGAGACTCGCGGCCGCTACCAATACGCCCAGGACTCCGTAGCCGATGCTCTTCATGGCGCTGGATGGCCCTCTGCCCTCGCGGGCCAGCCTCACCGCAAAATAGATCCCGAAGGGAACTGCCAACCAGGTGATGCCTACAACCCAACTCACCCTGCTCGGTATTACACCCTGTGTCTCGGTGCTGAACCACTCCTCAGACCAATGGCCGAGTTCGCCGGCGAGTCTCAGAATCGTGACCGCGAGACTGATCAGGGCGGGAATAAGGATGAGCCGAGTAGTACTGGTCCGCTCTGTTGCCGTGCCCGTCTCTACCATGAGCACCTTACACTGAGAACGCCGAGGTTTGGTTGCGGCCAATAGTGCTCTGCGACCCTCTGCCGCTCCCGGTCGATCGGTATCAGAACCGTGAAGTCGCAGAGGATGGCAGATCTCGTAGTTGCAGCCGGGCGACTGCGAATGTCTTCCGTGAGCGCCCTTACCTGCTGATTTCAGCCCGTGGTTAGGCGTGGACGGCTTCGGTACCCTGCCTGCGTTTGTGGAATAACGCAATCGCGATGGCGCCAAACAACAGGCCGATCGTTACGGTGAATGCGATCCAGAGGAACATCTGCGGCACCGCACCAATCAGTACCCATTTCATGAACCAGTGCATTGCCGGGAAGTCGCCCGGTGGTGGAACGTCATAGTGCGTTCCCCAGTTCCCATGGATGGCAATCAACATCAGGATGGCGACAGGGATACGGGCGGCGAAACCGTAGGCCAGGAGTGTCTTGAACAAAGCGGGCCAGGCATTTCGCTGAACCAGTATCGAGGCGACAGAGGCCACAATCAGCGCGGCAAGCAGGCCGGGGCTTCCAGGTTTCCATACCGCAAATCCGAGAGCCATAATGGCCACGAAGGCCGCGAGCCCAAGAAAGGCGAAGCCGACCGCGCGGCCCACACTCGACGGTCCCTCGCCTTCTCGCGCGAGCTTCATTGCGAAGTAAATGCCGAATATCGGAACGAGCCAACTAATGCCTATAGGCGAAAGGCCGCCGCCGGCCTTCCGGCTAAACCAGAGGTCGGACCAGTTGTTGAGCTCGCCTACCAGCCGCAATATCGTCACCGCTAGCGTTATCACGCTCGGAACCAGGATGAGGTGCGTTATGCTCACACGTGAGCCCGAATTCGTTTCTGCCATGGGGGGTTTCTCCTGTTGTTGAGATCATCGTTCGGCACATGCCTTAGCGACCGTTTCCGTCTCGCTGGGTCAGCCTTATAGCACACCTGCGCGAGTGAAACAAGCAACCCGCCCAACGCAGTCAATGGAAGCTGAACCAGAACGAAACTGAGGCGTGCTTGCGTCAAAAAAGAGCAGGGTGCTACTATCCGAGCTTGTGACATCATCTATCTGAAACACCTGCCCTTGTGGGAAGCAGCCTGGAGGATTTGCACTAATGGAAGCAAAACGCAGAGCAAAGATAACCGCGCTCGGCCGCTACGTGCCTCCCAAAGTCGTAACCAATCACGATCTGGCCAAGAGGGTCGCCACAACTCACGACTGGATCGTCGAGCGGACCGGAATCATAGAGCGCCATATGGTAGAACCGGGCACGCCTACTTCTGAACTTGCTGCGCAAGCTGTAGGGGAGATGCTGCAACGTCGGGGTATTGAGGCCGATGAAATCGAAGTGATCATAGTTGCGACCGTGACCCCCGACATGTTCTTTCCGTCGACCGCCTGCCTGGTGCAAAAGAAGGTTCGCGCCAGCCGCGCCTGGGGCTTCGACGTTTCCGCCGCGTGTTCCGGCTTCCTGTACGCGCTCACCGTCGGGGCGCAGTTCATTGAGTCGGGCGCCCACAAGAAGGTGGTAGTCATAGGCGCGGACGTGATGTCGAGTATCATCGACTTTGAGGACCGGACTACTTGCGTCCTGTTCGGCGATGGGGCCGGCGCAGTGCTGCTCGAGCCAAGTGAGAGCGAGGACGTCGGCATCCTCGACTACAAACATGAGATCGACGGGACGGGCGGCGAGTTCCTGTACATGCCGGGAGGTGGAAGTCTTAACCCCGCGACGCACGGAACGGTTGACCGAAAGATGCACTACGTTCACCAGGAAGGACAGCCGGTCTTCAAATATGCCGTCCGAAAGATGGGCGAGATCAGCCGGGGTATACTCGAGCGTAACGGCATCGAGGCGAAGGACGTGGACTTGTTCATCGCCCACCAGGCTAACCTCAGAATCATAAGCGCGGCGGCCGACAAGCTGGGACTGGACGAGAGGAAGGTGGTCAAGAACATTCACAAGTTCGGCAACACTACCGCCGCGACAATACCGCTCGCAGTTGGTGACGCGCTCGACGATGGACGTTTGAAGAAGGGGAGCCTTGTGTTGTTCGCGGCCGTGGGAGCGGGTTACACGGTGGGTTCGGTGCTTACACGATGGGCTTACTGAGAGAGGGGAATGAAAAAACGGGACCTTTAGTACCCCTGACCTGAATGGCCGTTGACGGGTTGACCCGCGGCCTCCTGTACGATTTTCACTCCGACGCTGGCTCCAATGCGGGTTGCTCCCGCCCGGATCATCTCCTGGGCTTGTTTCAAGTCTCTAACGCCGCCTGATGCTTTTACTCCTACGTCGCCTCCGACTACTCTTCGCATCAAGGCAATATCCGCGGCCGTAGCGCCGCCCTTGCTGAACCCGGTCGACGTCTTGACGAAGTCCGCGCCGGCGTCCTTAGCAAGCGTGCACGCGGTGACCTTCTCCTCATCCGTGAGCAGTGCGGTCTCGAGGATCACCTTTGCCAGGCCTCCTGCTTCGTGAGCAACTTCTA
>JBGPFL010000294.1:0-6432 GCA_041483295.1 Blastocatellia bacterium
GACTTGATCGACCTGGACATCGATCGGTTGGATCCAACAGAGGACCAGCCGCGGCACACTATCAACGAAGACAAACTTAACGAGTTGGCCCAGTCCATCAAGGCTAACGGTTTGATTCAACCCATTGTAGTCAGGCGCAACGGGGAGCGCTTCCAAATAATCGCGGGCGAGAGGAGATGGCGAGCTGCCGCCAGGGCAGGACTCGACAGAGTCCCCTGCGTGGTCAAGGACGTTCCCCATGAGGATGTCCTCGAATTGTCGCTCATCGAGAACATTCAAAGGGAGGAACTCAATCCCATCGAGGAAGCGAATGCCTATAGGCGCCTCATCGAACAGCTCAGTGTAACCCAGGAGCAGATCGCCCAGAGAGTCGGCAAGGACCGCTCCTCCATAACCAATGCTCTAAGACTCCTCAAGCTGCCGGCTGAGATCCAACAGATGGTCGAAGAGAACAAACTATCGATGGGTCACGCCCGAGCATTGTTGTCAATCGAGTCGGCCGAGGTACAAATTAGACTTGCCGTTGAGATAGTAGAACGGTCTCTGTCCGTCCGCGATACTGAGAGGACGGTCAAGCGATCCCAGGAAAAGCGGGGCGCCAAGGCTTCAAGCGAGACTGCCACGCACGTTGAACCCGAGCGGGCCAACATCACCGCCGCGGAGTCAAAGCTCGCAAGAAAGCTCGGGGCTCCAGTCAAAATCAAGTTTGGCCGAAGCGGTGGGGTGGTCGAGATTGAATTCTCATCAACAGACGATCTCGCGAGACTCTTCGATCTACTGATAACGAAGCTTGCATAGCCTCTCGCGACCCGAAGGGGCAAGTGACAATATCATCTGTCACTTGCTTGCGGCGCGCTTGCAGGAAAGGATGAACATACCTGCTTCCCCTTGGCAGATGTAATAGCAAGAGTGAGAAGCGATAGTGACCGCGAACCGGCACTTCAGTCCCGAACGAAAACGAGCTTTCGCCGCCTGAGGTTTTGCGATATAAATAGAGGGCGTTTGAACTTTCGTCATGCTCCAGGCGTACTGGCTTGAGTTCCTGGAGATTTCAAGTACCCCAATATTAGGAGAAAACCAGATGCAGTCAAGAAGGATACTGACTCTGTTTGTCATAGCGTTGCTGATGTGCGGGCCGTCAGCGGTATCAGCAACATCGTTGAACACCACCCGGCTGTCGCAGGGCAAGCCCGCCGATATCGCCGGCAAGTATGAAGGCCTGGCCAAGAGCGCGGCGGTGGGTGAAATACCACTGAAGGTAGAGATCAAGAACGAGGGTGGAAAACTCTCCGGCAAGATCGATACCGCACAGGGTGCGCTGGCGATCACGAGCGGCACCTACGCGGACGGCAAGATCGTTATGAAATTTGACGCCGGAGGCACGGAGGGCACCGTCACTGCCAAGCCGATGGGCGATAAGATCGTTGGTGAATGGGAGATGGGCGGCCAGACCGGCACCATCGAGTTGAAGCGAGTAGACGCGGCGATGGCCGGACCAGGTGCACCACCAGCTGCGCCACCAGCAGCAGCCAGCCCGTTCGCCGGCGAGTGGGACGCATCGGCAGACGTCGACGGTCAACCGCTCGCTTTTACCATGAAACTAAAGCTCGACGGGCAGACGGTTACCGGCGAGACGAGTTCGGCGATGGGTGCTGGGACTCTGAAGGGAACCTGGACTGGGGACAAGCTGACATTCGTGCTCGACGCCGGCGGCACTGCCATAACGATGAATGCCATGCTCAAAGATGGCAAACTTATCGGAGATTATGAGGTTCCTGGTCAAGCCAAAGGGAAGTGGGAGGCTAAGAAGAAATAGTGAGCTTTCGAAGCCGGGCGATCGAGCGGATCAGTTTCACGGCGTGAAAGTTGGCCGACCGAACAGGTCCTCGTGCTCGCAAGACTGCATCGGAACAGAAGCCAGCGCCTGGGGTGGCAAGCGAGGCAAAGATTGCCTGGGCTTCCGCACGCGATAAGGTGGCGAGTACTGCGCCGAGCGCAGTACTCGCTTGCCCGAAATCGCCCGCTCACTGAATCACAAGCTCGTAGCTACAAATGATTATCTTATCGCCTGGCTTGACGTCGGCAGTCTGGTTGGCCGCAACCTCACGGCCTGGGTCTAGCAGGATCGGATTTGCTCCGTGACAAGTGATCGTGAACTCGCCGCCCGGACGTTTCGTAATCGTGGCGTGTTTGCGGCTAACTTCGAGATCGCCTTCTAACTTCAGGTCCACCGCAACCTGGCGAGCGCCGCGCCCGATTGTCACTTCATCATTGAAGAATTGGGATACCTTAGTCCCGGCGGGATCCTCTCCCGCGGAAGGGCGCCGCACTCTCATCGAAAAGCTCGGTTCGCCTTGCGTACGTGGCCGCACTATCGTGGCTTCTTCTTCGGCCGGCTCGACTTCAGGTGTTTGAACCCTGTTTTCGTCAGAGCGCTTTCGGGGCTTGACCATAGTCTTCTGCGCCTCAGTGTCCCACACGTGCTGCACGCGAAAGCGGCCTCTGTCGAGCCCCGGGTCGACCCGAAGCTCTACGGTGATGCTCTTGGTCTGAAACTGATTCTCGCCGGCCAACTCCTTGGCGCGTTCCGAGAGCACGTGGTGAAGGCCCCGCTCCAGACCCTCGCGTTTCTCTCCTTGCCACTCGCTGTCGTCCTCAGGGTTGAGAAAGACCACGTACTCCCGAGGAACGTAGGTTGGTCCCCCGGGGGGAGTGAACCGCTCCCGTTGCATTGTCTCTTCCACCTCTCGAGCGATCGACACTAGAAAGTCATCCCACTTCGAACGAGCCCGGGGCTGCCCCTGCTCGTCAAGGTCTTCTTCACCGTCGATCCACTTCCTCAGGCTCTCCAACCAATTGTGCAAACGCATCAGTGCACTCCATGAAGTCAATCCAGTCGGATGAATCGACCATCAACCCAACCAGTCTCGTGAGCATTGTCGGGTGGAGACCCCACCCACTCGATCACCTTCACCTTTCTCCATCCATCCCGACTCTCGTACGCGCGCACTCGAGTGCCTTCCGGCAGCACCGCCAGCACGTCGGCCTGGCGGTTCGGATCGCTGCGCAGATTCACATTTGTAGCGCCAGCTACTAAACCGTCTTCGCCCTCCCCAAGAACGCGGCCGACGATGGGCACATTTTCTCCGGCGAAGTAGTAATAGGTTGACGCGGCCAGGCCGATGAGTGCCGCTATCAGGAAGAGAATGAATGCGCCGCGAAGCCATTCCGACCTGATAGCGACGTGAAGCCGATCGAACACCGAGAGCCCGTTCTCGTTGATTGCAGGTTGCAGCGCGGCGCGTCGGCTTGGGGTCTCCGGCTCCGCGACCCTCGTCGGGGCAGTGAGAGCACCGCTGCCGCCTGCCCCAGGAAGCGCTGCGCCGGCGTCGCGGCGCAGGACAGCGCTCTGTTTTCCCGGGGCTCGATCAGCCTCGTTGCTCGGCAGACTCGGCAAATCTACGACTATCCTCGCCTCGTGCGGCCTGCTGTTGTTATGGTGTAAAGGGGCAAGGGGTTGAAACTCGGGCCGCGCGGCTAGCTGGATCACCTCGCTTCCCATTCCGAGCCGCGCACGCACGATGGTGGCCTCGGGATCTGGCTGCCCTGTAGTGGGCAGTTGTCCCAGGTCCTGCCAGAGATCTTGTATCGATTGGTACCGATCTGCCACACGAGATGCAGTAGCCCTCCCAAGTATCTTAAGAAGCTCGTTGGCCCATGGCTCCCCGGCCAGTTCCCGCGGCAGCTCGGAGATCGGCTGACGCGCGAACTGCCTGGGCGCGCGGCCGGTGATAGATGTGTAGATCGTCTTTGCAAGCGAGTACACATCCGCCGCAGGCGCTAGCTTTTCCGTCATTTCGGCGGCCGCGCCATCCGGGTGGTGCTCGGGTGGAGCATAGACATTGGTTCCGACGCGAGTGATCTCAACGTCATCGTCCATCGTCATTTTCGCAACCCCGAAATCGGCTATTTTCACAATGCGCCGATCTTCGGACAACAGAAGGTTGTTTGGCTTGATGTCGCGGTGAATGACGTTACGTGTGTGCGCGTTCGCGAGTGCTCGAGCCACCTGCTCAAAGTAAAACAATGCCTCGTCGAGCGTGAGTCGGCGCTCGCGGCACAAGGTGAGCATGTCTCCGCCAGGCATGAATTCCAGAACGAGGTAGTGGAATGCCGTTCCCGCAAGGTCGGCGGCCGTTCCATGCCCGAGCCTTTGGATCACGTTTGGATGGCGGACCTTGTCGAGCGCGACAGCCTCATTCTGAAAGTTCTCAATCAGAGTCCACTCAAGGTCGGCGTCGATTGTTCCCTGCAGGGTCGTGTTGAGAGCTTTGATGATAACGCTTTCACCCGCGCGCTCCCTGTCGTAAGCGAGGAAGATCTCCGCATAGCTGCCGCGGCCGAGACAGGACTCGACCTGATAGCGATCATCGACGATGCTGCTCTCCAGCTTTAGCTCCGGCACATAAACCTCTGCGGACTAAGACGACCAATCAGCGAAGCACGGCAAACAGGACTTATTGCTGGTCCTTACGCTGTCTCCTGCGCAGTTCCTCATTGTATCTCTCAAGCAGCGCTTCGGCCCTGGCCTTGTTCCCCGCAGCCCGGTACGCGGCCGCGCCATACAGGTTAGCCTCGAACATTTCGAGGCCGGCGCGATCCAGGTTGGCAGCCGCGCTCTCGTATTCGCCAAGCTCGAGCTGCGACCGACCCAACCAGTACCACGCCTCCTGGTTCTGTGGCGCGCGCGCCGTAACCGAAGCGAACAGCGTCCCGGCTTCACGATACCGACCTTTATGAAACTCTTCAATTCCGGCGCTCAGCGGGTCGCTTGACGGTGCGTCGACTCGTTGAGGCACGCCGTTCGTCGCCAGGCCTGACGCGCGTAAACCCGTGTAAAAGGCGCCTGCGATCAGAACCAATACGATAAGAATGTACATCAGCTTACGCATGGAATCACTTGCGCGCGGCCCGCGATCCAGCCTGCGACCTCCGCCGAACTCGACCTCGATGCGGTTTGCGCGCGCACGTGACGACCCGCCATCCCGCTTTGTGTTGTGCATCCCGCGGCCCACCTGCACTACGACAGCGGTTAAGTTGTCATCGGCGCCGCGCTGGTAGACTATGCGTTTCAATTCGTCGGCCGCACCCTGTGGCTCTTCATTCCTCGAGAGCACCCTGGCAATCTCTTCGTCGGGCACGTGCTTGTAGATGCCATCCGAGCAGAGCAAGAATCGCGCGCCGTCGCGAAGGGGGATCGACTTGAGATCAACCTCAACCTGCGATTCGACGCCGAGAGCCCGGGTAATCACGTTGCTGTGGGGCTTTCTCTCGGACCTGTGCTCCCCCATACCATCGCGCAGATCAGTCGTGTCGGTATGGTCAATCGTCTCGCGGTAGAAGCGGCCGTCCTCGAGTCGATAGACCCGGCTGTCTCCCACGTGAGCCACAGTTGCGAGATCGCCCTGGATGTGAATCAGCGCAACCGTCGTGGCCATGGTCTGGTAGGCGGCGTCGCTTTCGGCCAGTTCCAGTATGTCGCGATTCGCGAACTGAATTGCGCGGTCTATGATCTCGGAGGAGAAGTTGCCCGACGAATGCTCGAGCGCTTCCTCGATGGTGTCGGCAGCAGTTTGACTTGCGACCTCGCCTGCGCGCTGTCCCCCTACTCCATCGAATACGGCGAAGACCCCGCGATTGGCAATCGCGAGGAAGCGATCTTGATTGACCGGACGTTTTGGGTTCAACCCCCGGTCACATACCAGCCCGACCTTAAGCTCCATAATTACCGAAATATCTTATCACCGCGACGGTTCCAGCTGGAAAAGCGAACCGAACCCGGGGTCTCTAGGGAACGAGCGCATAGTGGTGCTTCCATCCGGAAAAGAGTCAACAGCATACGCATCAGACCGTGGCTAATGAACGAGGGCCCACAGCCCGGCCGATAGAGGTTCGTGTCTCCGATATCAGGCTCAAAAGAAAAAGTGGACTGCATGCCCAACTCCCGAATTGGCTGTTGTGTCCCGGCCCACCATCCCTTACTCTTACAAGTGATCGAGCCCCTTCAACTCAGTACGATCTAGCGGGACAGAGGTTCATGGAGACATTCGCACCAACCCTCCGCACCATTCTGAAGCGGCTGCCCAATCGTGGCAAGTTCGATCGCGACGTGGTCTACAAGATTCTGGACGAAGCTTTTGTCTGTCACGTGGGGTTCATCGTCGATGGCCAGCCAGTCGTGATTCCTACAGCCTATGGTCGAGTAGACGATAGGTTTTATATCCATGGCTCTGCAGCCAGTCGGATGCTCCGCACAGTTGAAGAGGGAGTCGATGTATGTGTGACCGTCACGCTGGTTGATGGGCTGGTGCTGGCTCGCTCGGCGTTCCATCATTCGATCAACTACAGATCGGTTGTGATTTTCGGCAGAGC
>JBGPFL010000295.1:0-6430 GCA_041483295.1 Blastocatellia bacterium
CCCGAGAGCTTCGTCCGATTCAGAGCGGCTGGACGTGTGAGCGAGCCGTTGCGGCCCATAAACTCGTTGCGATCGCAGGTCAGAGTCAACTTATCGGCGTTCATATGCGCGAACGCTATCCGGTGCGCGAATTCGTTGTTGTAAGGATTGCGGGCAAAGATGGCCCCCGTGAGCTGATCGATCTCGGTGATTATGAACGGGGCGGTATGCTCGCGCTGTCTGCCGAGCACCAGCTCGTTATAGTTCGTGATCGAAATGGATCGTTTCTGGTCAGTCCGGTTGTGCAATCGTAGCAGAGAGATCTTGACCGGAGCGTCTAGTGGGACGAACAGGACGAGCTCTTGCGAAATGCCGTGGCTGGCGTGCTCAAATGTCGTGTAGCCCTGTCCATGTTTGACTACGTAGGGTGAAGGTTCGCGAATTGGCAGCGCGGTCGGCGTCCACATCACGCCAGTGTCTTCGTCCCGCAAATAGACGACTTCGCCCGGAGGATCGCTAACTGGATCGTTGGACCACGGCGTCAATCGGTTCTCGCCGCTATCTATCGACCAGGTGTAGCCAGAGCCGGTCTCGGATACCTGAAAACCGAATTCTCGTTGGTTTGCGATCACATTCAACCAGGGCGCCGGCGTCCACTGGTCCTCACCGAGAATTATCACGTACTCGCGTCCTCCTTGACTGAAGCCGCCCAGTCCATTGAAGAACGAGAGCTCAGGAGTCGAAATGGGTAGCTCCGTGTAGGGGTGAGATGATGTGCGAGGAATGAAGGGCCCAGGCAGTTCAGCCTCAATCGACTGGAGCGACAGATGCTCTTCCAACGAGCCGCGCTCAGCGATTATGCAGGCGCGGGCGGCGGTTTGCAGCAAGATGCGATCCACCTCAGGCATGATGTCTGTAAGTGAAAGATGGACGCCTCCAGGCCTATCCACCAGAGCAAACGAGCGGCTCTTGCGGATAACGGTTTGCAGCTCGTCCCGAAGCGTCTGAGAGTAACTCGGGGGACAATCGCAAAGGATCAAAAGGTCAACGGCCACACCTTTCATCCTGAGGTATTCGTGCCCCAGGAGTATTCGTCGCACTGTGTCGAGGTTCCGTTGATTACTGATCCGGACAAGCAGAATCGGCAGATCGCCCCCGAGACCATAAGCCCACAAGTGCTCCTGCGTCCTCGTGTTAAGGGTGAGCGACTGCGGATGCGGCCGCAAGGTCGGATCCGAATAGAGCAAGCGGCCGGCGATGCGCTGAAATACGTTAGCTTCATCAGCGTCGATATTGAGATGGCGCATCTCCACTTGCGATTTTGTCCAGGCCAGACCCGCCTCACGTTCGAACATGCTTGCGTCATGGTACTTGTCCGCGATTCTCAGAGCGTCATCGCGCGAGTGCGCCACCGCAGTAGTAAAGGTGAACCGCGCCGTCTCATTCGGTTGAACGAGGACTCGCGCCCGCAGGCTGAATATCGGATCGAGGACAGCTCCCACCGTATTAGACAGGGGCTGGTCCTCGATTACGGCTACCGGGTCGCGGGGAGTATGGCCGCGGCCCAGAAAGCACCCCCGATGAGTCTCATACTGTACGCCTCCACTTGTCGCGCCTTCGGTTACCAGAGTGTGGATGCCCCAGATGGCCTCGTCGTCGTTTGAGCGCTGACGGCGATGCGCAAGAAGCGTGTTTTCACCAGCAATGAATTCAGTCTCAATCGAGAGGTTGCTGAATGCCGGGTGCGCGATATCCTTCGCCAAAGGCGCGAGAACAATCTCTTCATAGCTGGTTACTTCAATCTCTCTGTCTCGCGAGGATTGATTGGTGATCGAAATGCGGCGCATCTCAGCGTTGTCCTCCGGCGAGACGATAATCTCGGTATGGGTGACGATTCCGACGTCGGTGCGCGTGATATCTACCTTATGCCCTGAAAGGACCACCTCGTAGAACTGCGGCGTTCGGGTCGCCGGCTGATAACCCACCGACCAGACAGCGTCGCTTCGGACGTCGCGCACGTAACAGAAGCTGCCCCATTGGTCTCGTGTTGAGTCCTCGCGCCAACGTGTTACAGCCAGCGGGCCGCACATGGAATAGCCTGCGCCCGCAGTCGTTATCATCACTGTATAGACACCATTTGAGAGTAGCTGAGTCCGCGGAGTTGGAGACTCTGGCGAAGTATAGCATCGCACAGCCGGAGCCGTTGAGGACTCGATCAGCCGGCGAGCTCCCACCTCCCGGGCCCGCGGTTGCACTGTCGGCGCCCGTCGAGGAATGCGCTCCTGTAATAGCAACTCGGTCGCTTGCACAAGGGGGTCGCGGTGAAAGCGAGTCTGCATGATATTGTCGTGGAGCAAGTTGTTGAGCGCGACCAGGCTCATGCCCTGGTGATGGGTCATTTGAGCGCGGACGACTATTTGTTTATGACCTTCGGGAAGTCGCTCAGGGTTGTAGTCGATTGCCTCGTACAGCCCGTAGGGTCCTAGCGCGCCGGTTCTAATGAGCCGGCGCAGGTTCGACATTGCGGCGCGTGGTTTGATCATCGCCGCCAGCAGCGTTGCGTAGGGGGCGACTACCAGATCATCGACGAGGCCCCGCTTGAAGCCCATTCCTGGAACGCCGAAGGGACCGTACTGGTAGTTGAACTGAAGATCGCGCGCGTTGTATCCCGATTCGGACACACCCCATGGTACTCCGCGTTCTTCGCCATATTCGATCTGCCTCTCAACAGCTGTGAGATAGGTTTGGTCGAGCATCGTGCCTTCATAAGAGCGCATTACCAGCAGGGGCATGAGGTATTCGAACATCGTTCCTGACCACGCAACCAGAGCGCGCTTTCCATTCACCGCGGTCAGTTGACGTCCCAGCCGGAACCAGTGTTCCTGTGGAACGTCGCCGGTTGCGATTGCGATGAAACTCGCGAGCCGCGCTTCAGATGCGAGGAGATCGTAGAAAGAGTCGTCACGCCGTCGGTCTGTGACGTTGTACCCGATTGTCAGAACCTTTCGCTCTTCGTCAAACAAGAAGTGAAAGTCCATTTCGTCAATGAAGCGGCCGCAAAGCCTCTCAAGACTGCCAAGTCGCGCCAGGAAGTTCCTCGCTGTCTCAGCAGTCCTTTCGATGATGCCGGTTAATGCCGTCAGCTTCGTTAGCATGGCGTCACGATCAGGCCGTTTCTCGCGTTTGACCAGATCGCATAGAAAAGCCATGCGGACGAGCGCCGCATCGCCTTGCTCTCGAATCTCAGAGGGCGCCAGCACGCGATCGAGGTCCTTCTCGATTGATTGCCATTGTTCCCTGGTTTCCTGGGAGAACCCTGCCAGCAGGCCAGCAAGTTCTTTCGCGGATTTCTCGGCCCAGGGTGTCAGCATCAGAAGATCGCGGCGGTAGACACTCGTCTGGTGCATCAGCGCTCCTACCCAGAAGCGGAACTCTGTAAAGTTCTGTTCGCCGTGCTCGTGCGCGAGCGAATTAGCGATGTCGTCGATGATTCCCAGGTGACCCGTGAGTGAATCAAACAGCGCGATCCACCCGCTGAGGTTGGGAGGCGGCTCCACTGCCAGAAGACTGATGCACGCCTCTATCTCTCCGCTCAGACGCCTGCTCGTCAGACCAGACGTCCGCTGCTGACTAGCGTTCAGACGCGCAGCTTCTGCGTTCAGAAGAGCAATCGTGTCTGCCAGTCCCGCTCTGACCCGGCCATCAAAGAGCGGCCGATCAGCCACTTCGATACAGGCCTGTTTGACAGCGAGGATGTGGCCGGCCAGATTGCCACTGTCTACGGTAGATATGTACTGCGGGTTGAGCGGTTCGAGCTTATGCGTGTCATACCAGTTGAAGAAGTGGCCGTGGAAGCGCGGGAGCTTCTCGAAGGTAGCTAGAGTCAGCTCAAGTCGCTCCACCAGCTCGAGCGTGCCGACGTATCCAAAATCACGCGCAGCGGCGGTAGAGAGCAAAAGCAAGCCGACGTTCGTGGGAGACGTGCGATGCGCCACCATCGGCTCGGGGTCGTCCTGATAGTTATCAGGAGGCAGCCAATGGTCCTCTTCGCCCACGAAGGTCTCAAAATAACGCCACGTGCGCCGGGCAATGAGTCTCGCCGTGCTGACATCTCGCTCGTCGAGATGTTCCCGCTCTCGAGGAATATCGAGGCTCACCCAGTGCGCCACGAGCGGCGAGCAGACCCACAACAGCAATAAGAGCGCGGCAACGGGCAGCGCATCAGGTCGGAACACCAGCGTCACCGCCAATGCGCCGAACGTAGTCACTTCGGCGGGCAGCATGAAACGCAGGAGGGCTATGCGTTCGTTTCGGCTCGTCCGGCCGTCCTGTGCCGCGGTGACCCATTCCAACAGGTTTCGCCGTGAAATCAGCATGCGATACAACGTGCGCCCGATCGCATCAGCCATCAAATACGCGTGATGCGGCAGGAGGGCGAGCGTGATTGAGGCTCGTAATACGTTGGTTCCAGCATCCTCCCCGATGGTCCACAAATGGCTTATCCAGGAGCTGCCTCGTGCGTGCACTAAGACTCCGGTAGTAACCTGCGCAAAGATAGGAAACGCCAACATCAGAAGTATCAGCAGCACCCACAGTAGCGCAGGAGGCGGCAAGATTACCCAGGCATAGACGAGCCATATCAACGCGGTTGGCGCTACAAGGCTGCGCCGCAAATTATCGAGGATCTTCCATCGCGAGATGAGAGGGAGCAGGTTGCGGACTGTGCGTCCTGCTGCGTCAGGTACGTTGGGTAGTATCCAACGGGCGATCTGCCAATCGCCTCGCGTCCAGCGATGCTGCCTTCTTGCATAGGAGTCGTACCGCTGCGGGTACTCGTCGAATACCTCAATGTCTGTGACAAGCGCAGTGCGCGCGAAGAGACCTTCAAACAGGTCGTGACTCAGCAATGAATTCTCCGGGACTCGAGACGCCAGTGCCGTTTCGAAAGCATCGACGTCATAGAGGCCCTGGCCCGTGTAGATTCCCGCACCGAACAGATCCTGATATACGTCAGATACCGCCGTTGTGTAGGGGTCAACACCGGTGTTGCCGGAGAAGACCCGCGCAAAGCGCGACCGGCCGGCGCCTTCCATGGAGATGCTGACGCGGGGCTGCAGGATCCCATAACCTTCAGTAATGCGCCCGAGCCGCGGGTCAAACCGCGCATGGTTCAAAGGATGGAGAATCGTTCCCACCAGACGGCGCGCCGCATCCCGCGGCAACCGAGTGTCGGAATCCAACGTTATTACGTACCGAATCCTGGAAAGCAGCGCAGGCTCGCACGTTGAAACAATAAAGCTGGTCTCTTGCGCCCCCCTCAGTAGTCCGTTGAATTCCTGGAGCTTCCCGCGCTTGCGTTCCCAACCCATCCACTTCCCCTCGGTGGGATTCAGCTTACGCCGGCGGTGAAACAGGTGAAACGGCGCTTCCTGGCCTTCACGGTGATAGGTGGCGTTAAGCTCCGCCACTCGATGTTGCGCCGCATTGAGGACTGCCTCATCGGCCGGCATCGTTTCTTGCGGCGCGTCTGGGAAGTCGCTCAGCAGCGCGAAACATATATTGTGATCCTGGTTCGCGAGATAACAGACCTCGAGTCGCTCGAATAGTTCCTGCACGACTTCGGTGTCTGTCAGCAGGGTAGGCACAACGACCATGGTGCGGGCGGATTCGGGGATGCCGGAAAAAAGGTCGATCTTGGGGAGTTTTCGGGGATTGCTTATAGAAGTGATCATCAAATTCAGAAGGCTGACAGCCACATCGCTCGCGGGTACGATAGAGAGGAGTACAAGGCCGGCCAGTGTAACCGCTCCCGCTCCGGAGTGGAGAGTCCAGACCAGGGGTAGCATTACCAGCAGAGTCGTGAAAAGTGCAATCGTGCCAAGATAGGCGAGGGCGGCCCGGTGTATGATCGAGCGGGCCGATCGTTCCAATAACGTTGGTTCATAGGAGAACGCCTGCTCCAGTTGCGCACGGCCGTTTTCGATCAAGTAGTAGCCAACATGAGCCCGCGCCTGGTCCTCCGGATTACGCTCATGTGCTCGCCGCGCAAGCTGGACGGCCTGGCGCGCGACTTCGACCTCGGCCACCTTGGCGCGTTTGCTGATGCGCTCGATAACATGCCGGTAGCGGTCGCGAGTCTCAAAATCCATCAGCGAGTACGCCCTCGCAGGATCTTCACCAAGTACGGGCTCGATCAGGCTGACACTCTCGAAGAAATCTCTCCAGTCAAGCGTCGACAGCAGCCGCATGCTTGTGATGACGTTCTCGACAGTTACCTGGGAAGCGGCCTGTCGCTGGTGCTCGACTTGAAGGAGTTGTTCCGTGCTCATGCCTTCCTGTGCAAGTCGCGTGTTGAGCCAGTCGAGAACAGGACCCGCCGCGGAATCCAGGCCGCGCAGGCGTTGAGCGAACTGCGCGACGAAGGCCGTTGACAGCGTTGCTTGCCTGGGCA
>JBGPFL010000296.1:0-6428 GCA_041483295.1 Blastocatellia bacterium
CAAAATCAACCTTCTTCAGAGTGTGAGCGCCGAACGGGTTGAACAATTTCCACAGAGTAATCCGGTCGCCGCCGGTCTGTCGCGCATTGACGAAGGCTACGTCGAAGTCCGGGCCGGTTTGCATCTGAGCAACCCGAGGGTTGCGCGTCGGAGAGTCGTCCGGGTTCTTCAGATCGGAATCTGTGATCATGGTGGCCGGTAGAGCGTTGTATATCTGCGCTTTGTCGAACGATCTAAACGTAGCCTCGGCGATACTGCCACCGGCAAAGTTGCGCTGGTGGCCTGCCATGTAAACCCCCTTCACTCCGTATCCAAGGTCGTAGTTGTCCGCGAACGTAGTGTTGTCCGGTGCTACCTTAAAGGCATAGTAGTACCAGTCTCCTCTTGGGTCATCGTCATCGGAGATCACCATGTAGAGATGCGTTTGCGGGCGTTTATTGCCCTGCCAGGTCATGACCCAGCGGCCATTCCATGGGTCATAAATGACGCGCGGGTCGACAAGGACGGGAGGGTCGCCGACGTTGGTGAGTCTAAGAAAGTCCTCGATGCAGGATTTGAAGACCAGTGTGCCGCATTTATTGTAGATCGCCCACTCATGGTTCACCGTGAGAACGATGAAGTTCTTTGCGGCCGCGCTGTGGGTGTCGGCCCTGCCACTATCCTTCGCGCGGTCACCGCTTGGTGGAACGTCTCCCGGGTCGGTGCTTGGGGCCTTGCCTACGCCGCGGAAATTCGTGATCAGCGGGGTGAGTGATGATCCTTGATTGGTGTTCTTTTCCTCGTGCACAGCAGAGGGGGGGCATACATTTGCTACCTTGTCTGTGGAGCGCCAGATCGGAGTCACCGCATCGGAAGCCGGTGTACCTCTCTCGGGCCCTCTGGGCTTAGTTGCGGGCAGGTAGTTCCCGACTGGAGGTGGGAGCGTATCCTGCGGTGTCGGCTCCAGGATGTTGGTTTCGGCGAGCGGTGGCTGACGAACATCATTGTCAACGAGGTCGGTCGTTTGCGGTCCCGGTGGAGGATCAGCCCCGACGCCGACCGCTGCACCCATGAGACCCATCGACACTAGAACGACCAATGACAACAGCTTCGATCTCGCGTTTAGGTTTCTCATCACTTTTATCCTGTTTTCCCCTATACTCAAGAGCCTCCAGTGGGGCCAGCGATCTCGCTGCCGCGTTGCTCACAACTCATACCTCGCCTTCATCTAAGATTCTCCCTGGTCGGATGATTTGCTCATTCGCTGCGACATTCTTTTCGACGACGTTATTGCCGCCATTCTTATAGGCGACAGGCGGCTCAAAACCGGCTCGCTGCTTCAATAGATGTCGAGCAAGCGCACGCGCCAGCCTTCCTTTCTCATCTCCTGGGCCTTGTGCCCGAATTCACGGGGCTCGAGCCCGTACCACTGCATCTCACCGGCCTGACCCTTCCGCCAGGTCGCGTTGAAGTAGATCTTGTGGCCCATTCGGTAGTTCTGAAGCAGGTGGACTCGCCAGCCGTCCTTCCACAACTCGTCGTACTTCTTCTGGAATTGGGTGTAGTCAAGACCATAGAACTGAGTTTCGCCGTCGGTCCCTTTCCGCCAGACTCCGAAGTAAAGTACCTTCCCGTCTTTGACAACGTTGCTCAGAATCTCCAGACGCAAACCCTGCTTCCATAGCTCGTCGTACTTCTTTTGGAACTCCTCGAATCTGAGGCCATAGTACTGGGCTTCTTCGCCGCTCCCCTTGCGCCAGACCGCCGTGTAGTAGACCTCGCCGTCGAGCACGTAGTTCGCGAGCAGACGGATTCGCCAGCCCTGCTTCCACAGTTCGTTGTATTTCTTCTGGAAGTCGTTAAGCTTCAGGCCGTGGTGCTGCACTTCTTCGTCCTGGCTCTTGCGCCACACCGCGCTGTAGAGCACTTGCCCTTCTGAAACCCCGGCCTGAAGTTGGCAAACTCGCCACCCCTGCTTCGACAGCTCGTTATTCTTCAGATCATAGTAGGGGTACGGCCAGCCATCGACTTCGTATTCCTCCGCGTTGCTCTTTTCCCAGATCGAGGAAGTGAGAAGGTCTGGCGAGTTCAGGGTATAAGTGTAGGCTCCCATGCCGATCTTGTTGCTTCCGTAGGCGATCCACCCAAAACCATTGTCACCCCAGTCTGTTCCCCACGAGTTCTTCATTCGCCAGGCGCCTTTGTCTTCGTCCCAACCAACGATCAGGACGATGTGCGATCCATAGCTTCCTGGTTTATAGGTGAGGGGGATCGTCTCTTTGAACACACCGGTCCCGTGGTGCCCGGAAATGGCGGACTCGTTTGGAATGTGCATGGCGACGACCGCCGGACCGTGGTTGAGAACCGCGTTCTTGAGGTCCTTGACGGGTACTGGTTGCCTGAGCGCCAGATCATCGGGTTGGTTCTCGGTGCCGGGAGTGGCGTAGCGATTGCCGAGGATCGAGAATGGCGTGTGGTTGTGCTTGCACGCCGGGGTTGGTTCCTGTTTTGCATCCTGCTTCTGATACGGGTTCTGTGAGTCGAAGCGAACCCCTTCCTGCAGCCGGTCGTCCGCGCCATCGCGACCACAGTCGAGCAGATCCTGCTCGGCGAGGTTAAAGGCGTTCCCGTAGCGTAGGAGATAGGCAGCCTCCAACGCACCTATGCGCGCAAAGGACCAACAAGTTCCCGCCGGTCTCTGGTCCTTTACCTCGGTGACGCCGCCGTGGTGCTCCCAAGTGAAGCGTCGCGGAAGTTCTCCCGTGTCCGCCTCGGGCGGCTTCGGACGGGCCGCCGGCAGATTCGGGTTCTCGCGCCTGATCGCCTGGCTCCGTTCATCCAGCGCCCTGAGCCGGGGCGCCGAGCGTTGGACCTCCTGCTTGATGCGTGCCGTCAACTCTCTCTCCTCCTGATCGTTGAGGAGCCTGGGAATGTTCGTCCGTGTCTGGGTGTATGTCCGCATCGTCGGCGTGAATAACACCGCCAACGCAACGAGCCCGAGCACGGCTGCGGTTCTACGTTTCGTTTTCATGATTCCTTCTGTGAACCTGTTCAGGTCCAATATGTTTTTCATCTGCCTTCGCGCGATCGACATGACGCCGAAATCATTGATCTGTCTCCTCGAAGTGATTTCAGTCTCCTCGAAGTGATTTCAGTGGCCTTTACTTTCGACTGGACTGCGCGCTTTCGATTTGTTTGAGACGCACAAGTATTTCGGCAAGCTGAGCCCTAAGTTTGCTGTTTTCCGCTTGAATGGACTTCAATTCCTCAATCTGCGATTGCTGGCTGGCGATCTGCTGCTGCTGCTCCTTGAGGGCATTAACCAGCACGGCCGTGATGCGATCATACTTGACGCCTTCGACCAGCCCTTGCGGGTTGTAGGTGACCAGCAGGGGCTCGATCTTCTGGACGTCTTCCGCGCCGAAGCCCATGTCGCGCATCCCGCCGTCTTTCCAGCTGAAGCTGATGGGTTGCAGGCGGTTGATGATTGACATGCCGCCCGCGAACGGGCGCAAGTCGGTCTTGTATCGCAGGCTCGATGAACAGGACGCGAGGCGACTGGAGCTGTTCAAGCACAACTGCTGACTGCCGGCGGCGGCGAGCAGGTCAACTTGCAATTTGCCGCGCACGATGACCGTCTCAAGCTTAGTGCCGAGGACGATGGTGTTGCTTGCGATGGCCTGCGCGCCGGTCCCGATGGCGGTCGAGTTGCTCACCCCTGAGTCAACCTTGGTGTTGTAACCGAGCAAGGTGTTGTTGTTGTCACTTGTGCTGGCGCCGCTGAAATTCGCCCCCCACCCGATAAAGGTGTTGCCCGAGCCAGTCGCGTTCTGTGCGCCTGCTCCGAATCCGAAAAAGGAGTTGGATTGGCCCGTCGTGTTAGTAAAGCCCGCTCCCCATCCGAAGAAGGAGTTCGTGTGGCCCGTCGTGTTGCCAGTGCCTGCGCTTCTTCCGAAGAAGGAGTTGTAGTAGCCCGTCGTGTTGTTGTAGCCCGCGGCTGATCCGAAGAAAGAGTTTTCGGAGCTTGTGTTGTTGTAGCCCGCGGTGTCTCCGAAGAAAGAGTTGAAGTTGCCGGCCGTGTTTTTGTAGCCTGCACTTCCGCCGAAAAACGAGTTGTGAGCACCGGTCGTATTGGCACGGCCTGCTTGAAATCCGAACAAGTTGTTTTCAGAACCCGTCGTGTTTGAAGTGCCGGCGAAGCTCCCCACAGACAAGTTAAAAGTGCCGGTCGTGTTTGCATTGCCGGCATCTAATCCCACAAACAAGTTGGACGCGTCGTAGCCTAAGACACGCGAGTTCCCGATGCTGTACTGCGTCGTCGCGTTTACGGTGTTGCCGGATAACAGGCCGCCGACTATCGCACTGCCGCCGACTATGGCACTGCCGTCGATGTTGAAATTGCCGGGCCGTTGGCTCAAGGTATTCTGGATATAGTTGCCGCTTCCTGCCGGCACGCTCGCCACCGGTATCGTCCCGATGATCTGACCGCCGGCAACGCTGCCCGTCACCTGGAAGCCTTGCACGTTCTGAATCTGGCTGCTTGTCACGCAACTGACGCACGTCGCATCGAGGCCGCGGGCTAGGTTCGCCATCGTGCTGTGAATGCTGTAAGGCGTCGCGGTGATTTGCTGGCGTGGCGTAAGCGTTGTATAGGTACTGCTGCCCGTCGCTCGGAAGCTGACTTCGAGGAAACGGTCGGGGAAAGGTAAGAAGGGCGTTGCGCCGAAATCGAGGTTCACGGTGTATTCGCCATTGGTCACCGTGATGTTGAGTTGCTGCACCATGACCCCTTGTTGAGCGCCACCGCTCGCGTCATCGAATACCCTGAACTGGAAGTCGTAATTGCCGCTTGCCGGCACGCCGCCGATATCTAGTTTGCCCTGATAGGCAAACACGGTGGTTTGCGCGAAGATCGCTTGCGCGGAGGCCAGGGCGATGATTGTCAGCGCGCACAGGATGAACGAATGAACCGAATATCTATGTTTCATACTTGTAATCTCCTTTGGCGACTTTTGTTTTGCCATCTAGATAGGCGACAAGCCGATCGAAATCGGCTCAGAACAGTTTTTAGTTTTGAGTTTTGAGTTTTCAGTTCCTGGTAGGACAGTCTTGAGAAAGTGCTATAATCCGAGCACTTCCTGGTTATTTCCACTCGGATACGGACTAAGATGGATACAGTTTTCAGTTTTCAGTTTTCAGTTTTCAGTTTTCAGTTCCTGGAAGGGCGCGGAGTTCGCCGATGGGATCGTCGTATCGTTTCGATCTCTAGTCGCTTCGCTGAAAACTGAATACTCAAACCGAAAACTGTTCCAGTTCCTGGAAGGAGGAGCTGTGATGGGATCACGGTCGTATCGAGATTTGGTTGTTTGGCAAAAGGGCATAGAGCTGAGTGTTCTGGTTTACGAAGTGTGCTCTACCTTCCCCAAAAGCGAGTTGTACGGGTTGGCTGACCAGATGAAGCGAGCTGTAGTTTCCATTTCGTCCAATATTGCTGAAGGACAGGCGCGCCAGCACATCGGAGAGTTCCGTCAGTTCTTGTCCATATCTAATGGGTCGCTGGCAGAACTGGATACGCAGCGCATAATCGCTGAGAGAATGGGTTTCATCTCACCGCAGGGGAGCGTAGAACTGGACCGGCGCATAACCGAGATCCGGAAAATGCTCTACTCTCTTCGCTCAAAACTGAAAACTGAGAACTGAAAACTGTTCCATGACTCCAGAACGCTGGCAAAAGATAGAAGGCTTGCTGCATGACGCGCTTGGGCGCACGCCTGCGGAGCGTGGCGCTTTTCTTGACGAGGCGTGCGGCGCCGATGAGGCGATGCGCAAAGAAGTAGAGTCTCTGCTCGCGTCGAGCGACGAGGCTGACGAGTTTCTCAAGTCGCCCGTCATTGAAGACGCCGCGGCTCTGCTAGGCGACAGTCGTCAGGCTTCAACCGTCGGGCCAAACATCGGGCCTTACACCATTCTCTCCAAGTTAGGAGCCGGCGGTATGGGTGACGTTCATCTTGCCCGCGACTCACGACTGGCTCGCAACGTTGCCCTGAAATTACTCGACCCGGACTTGATCGATAACAGTCAGCAGCGGACGCGTTTTCTGCGCGAGGCACGGTTGGCTTCGGCTCTTGACCACCCGAACGTCTGCACCATCCATGAAGTCGGTGAAGCCTCGGGGCGTCTGTTCATCGCAATGCAGTACGTCGAGGGTCAGACGCTGAAACAGGTGATAGACGGGCGGCCTTTGAGCCTGGACAGGTTGCTTTCGATCGGTCTGCAGGTGGCTGATGCGTTGTCGACAGCTCACCGTCAGGGCATCGTGCACCGCGACATCAAGCCGGGCAACATTATCATCACTCCCGTGGGCAAGCTAAAGTACTCGACTTCGGATTGGCGAAGCTGTTCGACAGAGGCGAGGGCGATGCCGGGGGCGAGTTGACCATGACGGGCGC